>NZ_CAUPYC010000047.1:0-32969 GCF_963515335.1 uncultured Paenibacillus sp.
AAAAATTTCTCGGCTATCTTCATGGAATTATTCTTTGTCACCTTTGAATATTCTTTAATTTCGCAGTGTATGACGTAATGATGGAGCCTTTCTTCAAATGTCTTGCTCTGTAGAAGTTTCTTTTGCTTGTAATACCTGCGTAGGATACAGCCGTGTTGCTGAAAATCCCCAAGCATTCTGACCACTCGAAAGACGTTAATGATCGATTGCGTCAGTTTTCCGGTTTTCTCCAGTTCGAAGAAGTTGTACTCACGTTCAAGAAAATGGAGCCCGGCTTCCTCAGTGAATCGAGCCGATTTTTCTGATTCTAAAAATGTGGCGACTCGCCGCCACATCGACCTGTAATACTTGATCGATTGCTCGTTGTAGTGCAGGCGGTAAAGCTCTTTTTCGAGTCGAGCAGTTAATTCCGAAAATGGCACTTCCATGATGCTACCTCCGAATTGTATAGTGAGAAGCTACTTCTCCTACTAAACATTTCGGAATATTATGCAAAGTAATTTTGGTTGAAGTCCTTTGCTGGCCTGGATTTGTGGGGTTTACTTTGCATAACGTGCTACTTCACATAAGGGGGTTTATGCAAAGCTTAGCATAAGGACCCTTGCGGTGTTCCGCTTGGAGTGGCGTATCTCTTTCCGCTTTTCATATACCCGGCTTCGAGCATCTGCCTAACCAGTTTGAGGATTCTGCCATTGCTGACTTGCTCCGCAATCATGTCGATTAGCGGTTCATGGTGGACCGTTCCGAAGAAATCTCGCAGGTCCGCGTCCACAATCCATTCACATCCATCCATGATTTCGCGGTAAATCTTCCGCATGGCTTGGTGCGTGGACCGTCCCGGTCGGTATCCGAAACTGCACTCGCTGAACAGGGGTTCAAAGATAGATTCAAGCCTGTTTTTCAACGCTTGCTGACAAACCCTGTCTCGTATCGTCGGAATGCCGAGCGGTCGTTTCTCGTTTGGCTTCCCTTTCTTGGGGATGAGAATCCGTCTGACCGGCATCGGCCGGTACGTGCCCTGTTTCAGCTCTTCGTGCAGTCGTTCTATTTCCGTCCCGGCTACAGCCTCAAACGCCGGAATGGCGACCTTGTCGATTCCTCCACTGCCTCCGTTTGCTCTCACCGATTCCCATGCCATTTCCAAGTTTGTTCGGTGGTATACCTTGTCGATTAAAGAATGAACTTTCCGTTCTGTGCCTTCTGCTTTCATGCGTCTCGTATCCTCCGCCTGCAAGTTCTGGGTCTTTCACATAGGGAACTATCCGTTCCTTGCTGCTTACTCACGAAACTCATGCCAGTTCCGGTCTCCATAAAGCGAGTCGCCTTCCCCTTCTGTTTCACCTTTTGAGTGAGCAGAAGCCAGCCGCACCAGGGCGACTGATCCGGACGTTTCTGTTGTTCGTCCGTTCCAAAGTAGTACGCAGCTCTCCGACTTCTCGCCATGCATCCGGCATGCACTTCGGGGTTTCCTTATAGCATCCGTTACTGAAACTGCCGCGCGTTCTTTGAAGCGGCGGGCGCGGCACGACCGCTTCGACTTTATTTACCCACTCGTCCTGCGAGTGCATTCGTTTCAGACACGACGAGATCTCCGTGGGTCACATCGACATCTTCCGTACCATGCCGCCCGCACACACCTTGGTGCGATGGGTGAACTAGAACGCCTTCGTCTCCATAGTGCAGACTCGACCTTGCCCCATCTTTGGCCGACCGGTTCGCAATTCGGGTAGCCCCGTTTCACTACGGCCTGGTACTTCTCCTCAAGCCCTTCAGACTCTGCCTCACGGCAGACGCCCTGCCCTCCGGCAAAAAAAAAGAAATTGCCGGCCCCCGAGGCATTACCCCCGGGTTTGGATATAAGCCTCCTAGTCCGAGGCTCAGCGGGACTTTAACCCGCCTGATGATCGTGCTGCCACGCGCGCAATATGGTATCTGCTGACTTCTCACGATAAATCTTGTTTCAACCGCATGTCGCAAATTCGCTTCATGCGTCCGTGAGACCTCCCACGGTAAGACGCGTAACACTTTCATCCCGTGTACCCGCCGCATTTACATCCTCGTGTCTGTGCAGTTTATTGGATTTCGTCTTGTTTTGCAGACTCATCCCACTTTGGATGCCTGATACGATTCGTGTTCCTCGGGTCGGGACTTTGCCTCCAGCTTCCTTCAGATTCCAACTCGCGGCGGACACCCTTGCTCTTGGCTAATGGTTGGCAACTGCCAGCCCCCATAGCGGACTTTCACCGCCTAGCTACGCGCCATGCGTGGCGCACAAAAACAAACCCTTGACGTCCCCAATAGGGCCGGTCAAGGGTTTTAGTTGAACAATGGCTAATACTAACCCGCGCCTTCCAACAGCTCCTCATCCCTAACAGGAGACGCGAAGTCGATTCCCGGAATCGGCATCGGCACCACGGTCGGGCAGCTGAGCCGGTATACTCGGGATTCATACGGCCTTAACGTGATTTTGCGGATGCGCTCCGCGGGGTCAACCTCATAGTTTGCGACCAGCAGCTCCCAGGATGCATACTTGATCGCGCGCGGCAGATTGAACGCGGCCGTGTCGGCGAACAGATTCGAGATGACCAGCAGCTTCTCGTCGCCCATCGTTCTCGTATAAGCGTAAATTTGCTTGTGCTTGGCGAGAACCAGGTCGTACGTGCCGTAGACGGCAACCGGATGCTCGGCCCGCAGGCGGATCAGCTTTTTATAATAATGGTAGATCGAGTCCGGATCCTGCATCGCCTTTTGCACGTTGATTTCCTTGTAGTTCGGGTTAACCCTAAGCCACGGGCGGCCCGAAGTGAAGCCGGCGTTCTCCATGTCGTTCCACTGCATCGGCGTTCTCGAATTGTCGCGCCCGTTTTTCCAGATAATTTGCATGATCTCATCGTGGCTTTTGCCGTTTTCCCGCTCCAGCCGGTACAGATTTTTGATCGCGACGTCGTTGTAATCCTCGATGGAATCAAACTGCACGTTCGTCATCCCGATCTCCTGCCCCTGGTAAATGAAAGGAGTACCCCGCATGAGGAAATACATCGTAGCCAGCGCCTTGGCGGACTTGTCCCAATAGGTCCGATCGTCCCCCCAGGTCGAGACGGAGCGCGGCTGGTCGTGATTTTCCATGAACAACGCGTTCCATCCGCTGCTTTCAAGCCCTTTCTGCCAGCGCGTCAAGGTTTTCTTCAGCGCAGCAATGTCCAGGCCGCCGTTCACGCTTTTGTTCCATAAGCCCAAATGCTCGAATTGGAAGATCATGTTGAACTTTCCGTTCTGCTCGCCGACCCAATGATCCGCATCCTGTATACTAACGCCGTTGGCTTCGCCGACGGTCATAATATTGTATTTGGCGAACGTCTTGCTTTTCAGCTCTTCTAGGAAATCCTGAATGCCTTCACGATTCATGTGCCCCTCAAGGGAAGGCACGTAGCGGAGCTTCTTCGGATTGCGCAGGTCCGGGAATCCCGGCACCTTCTTGATATGAGAAATCGCGTCCACCCGGAACCCGTCGATGCCTTTGTCGAGCCACCAGTTGACCATCTTGTACAGCTCTTCGCGAACCTCGGGATTTTCCCAGTTTAGGTCGGGCTGCTTGCGCGAGAAAATGTGCATGTAATACTGATCCGTCTGCGGATCGTATTCCCACGCCGAACCGCCGAAAACGCTCTCCCAGTTGTTCGGCTCAAGCCCGTTCTTGGCATCGCGCCAGATATAATAATCCCGTTTCGGGTTATCTCTGCTCGAGCGCGATTCGATGAACCACGGATGCTCGTCGGAGGCCGTCGCCGTTGCTGTCCATAAAGGCGCGAGGATAAATCTGATACGCGGTCGCTTCTTTCCACCATATTCTTTCCACTTCGTGCAACTCCTTTGTACGGTTTCCCCAATCCATCCTTAAGATTCAAAACGGGCAGTGGGCTGCCTCTGTATTGTACAACAGAAGAATCAAAGCTTAAACGCCGACGTTTTCTCCCGCAGCTGCCCGGCCGCTTCCTTCAGCGTGTCGGTCATTTCCATCAAATTTCCGGAAATTTGATATTGCTCTTCCGACAAGCCTTCCATCTGATTCATCCGTTCATTCACGTGAGCGGAAGACTCCGTCAATTGCTCTACCGAGGTCACGATCGTCGTCATGTCGGAGGCGATTTCGCCGATCGCCTGCGTAATATCGTTCATTTGGGCCGCCAGCGCCCCGCTTTGGCTTTCCAGCTGTTTGAACGTGGCGTTGGAATTCTCCGATATCGTCTTTGTTTTCCCGATCAGGCCGGCAAACGACACAAAGCTTTTCTCGCATTGCGCGAGATCCTCTTTGATTTGCTTCAGATCCGAAGCAATGTTCCGGGACAATCCGTCGGTTTGCGCGGAAAGCTTGCGGATTTCCCCGGCCACTACCGCGAACCCGCTGCCGTGTTCGCCGGCTCTTGCGGCTTCGATCGACGCATTCAACGACAGCATACCGGTCTGGCCCTTTGCTTTCTTCAACGCCTGATACCCGGAATCCATTCTTACGGCCAGCGATTCGAACGAGCTTCTGAAATCCGTCGACTTGTATTCGTCGTCCAGCTCCTTGAAACCTGTCTTCAGCTCGCCGAGCATTTTTTCCGCTTTTGCCAGATTGGCGTCGACCGTATCCTTTTTCACTTTCGTGTAGCCGTCCAGCAAATCGATGAACATAATGGTGGAGGCTTCTTTTTTCGCCTGGCCTTCTTTCATGATAGACCCCGCCTTATCGCATCATATTCTATTAGCCTTTATCGGCGCCTGTCGTCAAGCCTTCAACGATATAACGCTGCAACACAATAAACAATGTCGTAATCGGGATCGCGACCAATACGGAGCCTGCCGTGAACATCGTAAATTCGGGCCTCGCAAAGTTGTTGACGATCATGTTGTACAAGCCCACGGCGAGCGTCAATTTCTCGCCAGACTTCAGCACCAGCTTGGCGAAAATAAAATCCGTAAACACGCCGGCAAAATCGTCAGCGACGTATATACGATGAGCGGGGACGAGAGCGGCAGGATGACCCGAAAGAAAACGCCGAAATGCGAGGCGCCGTCGATCCTGGCGGCTTCAACCAGGCTTGTCGGAATCGTATCGAAATAGCTTTTGGCGTACAGGAAACCAAGCGGAGCTCCCGCCGCCGAGACGAGAATGATCGCGGTATGCGTATTCAGCAAATTGAACTGATTGAGTACGATATATAAGGCGATCAAGCTCATAAACCCGGGAAACAAACTCAGAACGAGCAAGCCGCTCATCAGATTTTTGCGCCCGGAGAAGCGGAATTTCGAGAACATATACGCAGTGAGCAGAACCAGAGTCGTGCCGATTGCCGTACTGGTCAACGCGATTTTAAGCGTATTGATATACCACAGGCCGAACGGATATCTCTGAAAAATTTCAACGTAATGGACGAATGTAAATTGGGCCGGAACCAAGGTTTCGCTGAACAGTGAGGTGCCCGGACGCAAAGAAGACATCACGACCCACAAAGCCGGATAGAAACAGAATAACCGAGGCGAAGTTGTATTGGCCCTGATCGATGGATAATTTGTACAGCCATGTAATCAGAATATCCGTGCTTCCCGCGAACCGGTAATCCGCGTTGACCGGATTGCCGCCCGTGAGCAGATAAATCAGGTTAAAGTTGTTGATATTCAGTGCGAGCTGCAGAACCAGGATCGGTGCCATGGAATACATGACGGCCGGGAACGTAATGAAACGAAGCTTTTTAAAAGCGCTCGCGCCGTCGATATCGGCTGCTTCATACATATCCCTCGGGATCGTGGACAAAATGCCGATAACCATCAGCATGGAAATCGGGAACCCGAGCCAAAGATTGACCAGAAGAATCGTGAATTTCGCCCATACGGCATCGGTCAGCCACGGCACCTTCTCAAACCCGAGCATCGTTAAATACTGATTGACCGGTCCGAACTGGCCGTTAAAAATATTACGCATGATCAAAGTCGATACGAATGCGGGGATGGCGTACGGCAGAATATAAAGGACCCGCCAAAACGACTTGAAACGGACATCCTGCTGCTGAACGAGAAGCGCGATCGCGAATCCTCCGAAGAAACAGGTGAATGTCGCAAAGAATGCCCAGCTGAACGTCCACATGGTAACGCCATAGAAGGTGCCGCTCCAGGCTTTGATCCGGAACATATCCCCGAAAGTCTTGAAACCGTGCCAATCGATCAGCTCGGCCGGCGGCATGTTCTCCCGCGTGAAGTTCGTAAACGCCAGCAGAATCATGAACACAATCGGCAGTACCGTAAAGAACAGAATGCCGATAATCGGCACGGTGATGACAAGCTGCGGAAAACGGTAATCGAACACATATCTGACCGTCTCCCCGAACGCGTTCGGCCGTCCGCCTTGCTCCCGCAATTTACCGACCCGGTAAGCGTCTTTAATGCATGACGGCCACCCGCAATTTGATCAAAATGATCAAGGGAGAGCGCGGCCTCCCCAGCCATTCCAACGTCACCCATTACCTGTCGATCCGCGACAGCACGAATTAAACCGGCAACGATACGTATAGCGACGAAAAAGGATCGGGCAACGGCGCAACGCCGCCGCCCGATCCTTATTTTTTGCCGAACCTTTCCTTTCAGATGGAAATGGCTGCCCTCGCATTTCCGGAGCCGACCGTTCCGGCGCAGTCTCCCCGTGCCTTGCCGCCTTGCCGCTTCAGGGTTGATGCCGTGCAGAGCAAAGGCGCCGCCTTGTCAACCGGTCTGCGGCTTCGGAGGAAGAGATGCCGCGGGACTCGGCATACCGGTAAATCCCGTTCAGCGTGCGGCGGATGCCCGATACCTGTACTCGCGCCTCATCGGCGCTCCGGCCTGCAATTTCAGCCGCCGTGACGATAATGCCGCCGGCATTGATCACATAATCGGGAGCATATAGAATTCCGTTCGCGTGCAGGATGTCGCCATGTCGCTGTTCCGCCAGCTGATTGTTCGCCGCGCCTGCCACAATCCGGCATCTCAGCAGCGGAACCGTGCTTTCATTAATAATACCGCCCAGCGCGCAAGGACAGAAAACATCGCATGCCTGCTGATAGATTTCATCCTTCCCGACAGCATATGCGTTAAACTGTTTAATGGCCCTGCCGACAAGACTGTCGTTCAGGTCGGAGACGAGCAGGCTCGCCCCCTTGCGATGCAAATAACCGCATACGAAATAACCGACCTTCCCCAACCCCTGCACGGCGACCGTCCGGCCCCGCAGCTCAGCCGATCCGAACGCCTTTGCCAGCGATGCCCGAATCCCCAGATAAACGCCATAGGCGGTCATCTTCGCCGTAAAATCTCCGGAGGCCCCCAGCGAGCCCGTGGTATCCGTCACATAATCGGTTTCCGATTTGATCCAGTCCATTTCCCTGACGGTCGTGCCCAGATCCATGCCGGTAATATAGAGGCCGCCGAGCCGATTTATGATTCGGCCGAGGGCGCGAAAGGCCGCTTCCTCCCCGCTCCGGCCGGGCGGTCTTATGACGACCGCCTTCCCTCCACCGTATGGAAGCCCGGATACTGCGCATTTAAAGGTCATCCCTTTGGCCAGCCTCAGCGCATCGAAAACCGCTTCCTCTTCCGAATCGTAATGCATGAACCGGCAGCCCCCGAGAGCCGCACCCAACGTCGTATCGTGGATCGCGATGACCGCCTTCAAGCCGCTGGGACGGTCCTGAATGAACAGCACCTGTTCAAACCCGTCCGCCGCGATCGACTGCCACAAATCCATGCATAGCCCTCCTCTGGACGTTCCCGGGAATTCGATGAAACCGGCGGAAATCAGGTTCCTATATCTTATTCGGCGGTACAGGCCGATGATGACCGGAATAAGCGCAGCCGAATACTTCGGGCCAAACCTTCAACGAGCCCTGTTTGTGAGACTTGCACCCGGCATCTACCTGATATAACCGGCTGCATTAGCGGCACGCCGTGCCGCTAACCGCCGCCGGTTGCCTGAAAATGCTCCGCTAGCGGCATACCATGCCGCTGACATCGCAATTTCCCCCGTAATCCGTCACTTTCGCCGAGCTAGCGGTACGCTGTGCCGCTAACCGCCGCCGGTTGCCCGAAAATGCTCCGTTACGGCATACCATGCCGCTAACATCACGGCCGTATTCCCGATCATCGTTCGGCCAAACAAAAACCTCCATTGCCACGTTAAAGCATGGCGATGGAGGCTTTATGGCGCGTTATCAATCAGATCAATCCATTGGGGTAGACGACGATTTTCAGGCACTCGCTCTTTTGGTTAAGCGCCCGCTCCATCGCTTCCTGCGTCTGTTCGAGGGCAAATTTGTCGGTCACAAGCTTGGTCGCATCGACGACCCCCGACGACAGAAATTCGATGCCTTTCGGGTACGTGTTGGCATAGCGGAAAATGCCGTATATATCGACTTCATTATCGGCGATAAAAGGCACGTTCAGCGGGATTTCATCCTGCGCGGGCAACCCTACGATCGCAAGCTTGCCGCCCCGCCGCAGCGAGCCGAGCGCGGATTGAAGCGCCTTCGGGTTGCCCGCCGTTTCCCAGGCGACGTCGACGCCCCGGCCGTTCGTTATGATCCCGATTTGCTCGACCGGATCCTGTTCGCGGATATTAATGACGTGGGTGGCACCCATCAGCCCGGCCGCTTCAAGCCGCAGCGGCTCAAGATCGGTGACGATAATCGTGGAGGCGCCGTACGCTTTGGCCGCCGCGACAGCCATCAAGCCGACAGGTCCCATGCCCATGATCGCGATCGTCGAGCCGGGCTGCAGCTTCGTCCGGACCGCGGCATGGATGCCGACCGAGAACGGTTCGACGAGCGCCGCCTCTTCGTAGGAGAGAGTGTCGGGAATCGGGAATACGAAATCCTCGCGAATTTTGATATATTGCACGAACGCGCCGTCGAACGGCGGGGTAGCCAGAAACTCGACGTCCGGACAGAGGTTGTATCTGCCCTCCTTGCAAGCGGCGCAGCGACCGCAGGTTACTCCCGGTTCCGCCGCCACCCGGTCGCCCGCGCGGAAACGCCGGACGGCGGAGCCGACGGCGGCAATCTCGCCCGCGCATTCATGGCCGAGAATGAACGGCTTGTCGACCACATATTTGCCGATGCGGCCGTGCGAATAGTAATGCAGATCGGAACCGCAAATCCCGACCGCCATCACTTTGATCAATACCTCGTCGGGGCCGATTTGCGGGACGGGCAGCTCCTTGATCCGGATTTCCCGGGTGTTATGCATGACGGCGGCTTTCATCGTTTGGGGCAACTGGCTGGTAGACATAGCTATCCATTCCTTTCCTGGTATGAGATTAACAATCCGGCGTCCATCTGGTAAACAGCTCCCTGTTCCGGATATAAAGCTGTTTGAACAGGGCGTAGTAATGGTCGTACAGCTCTTTGTGCCGCGGATTCGGCTCATAATACCGCTCATCCAGGGCTACGACCCGATCGCACCCTTCGCGAACGGACCGAAATACGCCGACTCCGGTTCCCGCGACGATCGCCGCGCCGACGCATGCTTCCTCCATCACGTTGGTCGTATAAACCGGCTTGCCGAAAATATCCGCCTGGCACTGCAGCCATAAGCCGTGCTTCGCGCCGCCGCCGGATGCGATCACCTTCTCCGCCCGGATGCCCTGCTCCTCCAGCAGCTCCAGCGCGTCCCGAAGCGCGTAGACGACGCCTTCCGCCACCGCCTTGACCAAATGCTCCGTCCGGTGCTTCAAGGTCATGCCGAGGAAGCCCGCCCTTGCGTCCGCATCCATGTGCGGCGTTCGTTCCCCGATCAGGTACGGCAGAAAAAGCACGCCCTCGCTGCCCGCCTCCACCTGCGCGCACATGTCCATCAAGCCGTTAAAATCTGCCGCCTGCAGCACATTTTCCTTCAGCCATTTCAACGCAAGGCCGCTGTTGAGATTGGAGCCCTGGATCACCCAGGAGTCCGGGTAAATATGGCAAAACGAATTCATTCTCCACTGCGGATCGTAGACCGGATCGGCCACCATCGAGGAGACCTGGCCGCCGGTCCCGATATTCGAGATGACCCGGCCGGGTTCGACCGCCCCGTTGCCGACCGCCTGCATGCACTGGTCGGAGCCGCCGTAAACGACGGGCGTCCCGGGACGCAGACCCGTCTCCCGCGCCGCTTCCGCCGTTATTTCGCCCGCAATATCGAACGGCTCACGGCATTCGGGAAACAAGTCGGCCGCAATGCCCAGCGCTTCGATCAACGGATACGCCCATTGCCTGCCGCGGGTATTGAAAGCAAGCGTGCTTGAAGCGTCCGTCGCCTCGGAACCGATCCGCCCGGTCAGCTTGAAGCGGATATAATCCTTCGGCAGAACGACGCTGCGAACCGACGCATATCGATCCGGTTCATTCTCTTTGATCCACAGCAAGGACGCCAGCGCAAAGCCCGCCGACGCCTTGTTCATCGTTTCGCCGGCCAGGTTCATCCGCTCCAACAGCTCATTGATGCGATCGACCTGCCGCTTCGATCGTTGATCCGACCAGATGATCGCCGGCCTGACCGGCATTCCCGCCGCGTCCAGCGCGACGAGTCCGTGCATTTGGCCGGATAATCCTATGCCGCATACGCTTCCCGGATCGGCGCCGGTGTCGGCGAACAGCTTGCGGATCGTATCGGCGGCGGCGGTCCACCACTTGTCAGGCGGCTGCTCGGCCCAATCCTTCCTCGGAACGTCGATGTCATACTGCGCTTGGGCTGCGCCGTACGTCCGGCCGTGCACATCCATCAGCAGCGCTTTTACGCTAGAGGTTCCCAGATCAATGCCCAGCAACATGCTCACTTCAGACGCTCCTTTTCTAAATTTAACCGTTTACATCGCGTTTCTGTTTCAATTGTAGCCTCAGCGCCGGATAATAGAAATGCATTTTTTTTATATTTTTTAAGCTTTCTTTTTACACTCTTTCAACAGGCTTGCGGCGATTGGCGAATCAGTCGGCCGAACCGCTCTCCGGATAGAGCCTCGGGAGCGTGATCGTCATTCGGGTTCCCTCGCCGATGCCGCTGCCGATCCGCAATCCGTATTGCTCGCCGAAGTAAAGCTTGATCCGTTCCTCGACATTGCGGAGGCCGATGCCGGTATGCATTTTTTTGATGCTTCCCGCACCGCTCCTCCATTCGTTCTCGTCCATGCCCGAACCGTTGTCGATGACGCTGATTTCCAGACGCTCGCCGCTGCGAATATGCGCCTCGATCCGGATGATGCCGCCCTCTTCCCTCGATTCCATGCCGTGATAGATCGCATTCTCGACCAGCGGCTGGAGGATCAGATTCAATACGCAGCAGTCGCAAGCCTCGTCCTGGATGTCGAACTCGACCTCAAAAATATCGCCGTACCGGTATTTCTGGATCGTGATATAGTTTTTGATCATGTTGATTTCTTCCGACAGGGCGACCATCCGGCCTTTGTGCGAGATGCTGTATTTCAGAAGCTGGATGAGCGAAGTCGTCATATGGCCGATATTGTCCACATTCTGAATGACCGCCAGCCACCGGATCGAATCGAGCGTGTTGTATAGAAAATGGGGATTGATCTGCGATTGGAGCAGCTCGAACTCCATCTCGCTCTTCTTCTGCTCCTCCTCGATCGTCCTGCGCAGCAGCGTATCCAGCTTGACGACCATTTTGTTGAAGGAGTTGCTCAGCTGGCCCAATTCGTCGGTCCGGATAATATCGATTCTGGTGTCCATATTGCCCTTCTCGAATTGCTTGATCTTCCTGTTCAGCTCGATGATCGGTTTGGTGAAATAGATCGACAGCCGGTAGGAAGCCACGAATGAAATGATCAGAAACAGCAGCAGCGCTAGCAGCCCGATTTGCCCCAGCTGATTCATCGACGCGTTGATTTTGGCCGTATCGATCATGCGCACGATTCGCCAATTGCTGTAGCTGATGGAGTCGGAGACGATGATGCTTTCCTGGCCGAAAATTCTCCCGTTGATCTGCGTCTGCTCCTGCTTCAGCAGCTGCGGATACTGCTCGGTGACGCCGCTCAGATTGGCGGTGTACGGATAGCTGAGAATGGTCTCGTTCTCCGCCGTGACGATCAGCACCTTCTCGTCGGCGCCGCCCGTCGTCGTCGCGACGATCTCCTCCAGATAGGACCGGTTGATGTCGATGACCAGAAACCCGAGCCGATAGCCCGATTGCGGCTCAAAAATGGGGACGACGAACGAGATGACATTGCCGTTCACGCACAGAAAATAATACGTGTCCGCCGCATCCTTGTAGCAGCCTTTCAGCTTGCCCTCGATTTCCGCATTCCGCTCCGCTATGCGCCCCTGGACCTCTCCGGTGACCGTACTGAAATAGCTGCCCCCTTCCCGGTTGCCGATGATTTCGATTTTGCGGATGTATTCGTGGATCGAAACGAGATTGTTGATCAGCGAATGGACGATCGTCCGCGAGCTTGCCGCCTCCTCATCGCTGCCGTTGAACTGGCCGCTCAACTCCTTGATCACATTCCGGTTTTTGCTGATGGAATTGACCGTGTTGTTCATGAAGCTGAGGATGAGCTCGACGCTTTGCTTCGTGCCGTTGGAATAACGGACCGCGCTGTCGATTTCCTTCTCCCGCATCGTTTGAAAAAAATAAAAGTAGACGATGACGCTGATCGAAATCAGCATGAGCACGACCAGGGAGGAGATAAAGAGAAAGATCCGTTTCTGTATCAAGCTAACACCCGCTTTGGTAGGTTATCGCTTATCCGTCATGGCCGAGGGAGGCGGACGCCTTTTTGAACTCCTGGCAGTTCATGCCCGTCGTTTCCTTGAACACTTTGCTGAAATAGTACGGATTGTCGAAGCCGATCAGCTTGGCGATCTCATAGGCCTTGTAATTGGAATGGAGCAGCAGCTCCTTCGCTTTGTCGATCCGGATATTGTTCAGGTAATTGGTGAAGTTCACGCCGATTTCCTGCTTGAACAGCAGGCTCAAATAGCTTTTATTGATCTGCAGATAGTCGGCCAATTGAGACAATGAGATATTGTCCTTATAGTTTTTTTGCAGGTACTGAATGCTTTTCGCGATATGGACGGAATGAATGTTCCGCCCGTTATGCTGGCAAATCTTCTTGTACACGTCGATCACATAATGCCTGACATCATCGAAGCCCGAAAAATCGACGAAGGCCTGCTGGTTCAAGATCAGGTTGTTCGTTACGAACAGCTCCGCGTTATCGTCGGTCAACCGGTTGAAGACGCTCTTGACGGCGGCGACGGATTTCATGTTGTACAGCATCTGAAACAGGTCCGCCAGAAACTTCTCGACACGGCCGGCGTCCTTCAATTTGACCCATTTATTCAACTGCTCCATGTCGAGGCTCACGAGCGGATCGTTGTCCCGTTCCGCAACCCGGGCTCCGGAGAACACCGTGATCTCACCCGAGAAGTAGCTCTCTTCCTGCGCGGCTTTGGACTGCTCGTACAGCAAGCGCAGCTCCCCGATATGCCCGGCGGTGCCGCCGATCCCGATAAACAGGTTCTGGTTCAGAAACTGCTTCGCATTATTTTTGACGGTGTGCATCATTTTTTTGATTCTGTCATGCATGCCGCCGGCTTCGCCGCCGTTCAGAACGAAGATGACTTCATTTTTCCGCACGGCCGAAAGCACATGAAAATCTTTGCCTTTCAGCGTCTCCAGCGACAGCTTCTCGATCGTCTCTTCCTTCGTCAGATTCAGCGTATCCGCTTCCGTATCGGCAAACCTCAGCAGCATGGACAAGACCGTATAATGAGTCCCGCGCAAATCTTTCGTCAAAGTTTCAATACTCTCTTCCTTTTCCCGCACGGAAAGATTATCCTTGAATAACAGGCGATACAGATGCGCGCCGTAATCCTTTCCGGCCGCCGCGGCCGAGGGGAAACGGCTGTCGTCCGGCTGGCCGGCAAGGCGCTCGAGCGCTGTCAATATTTTCTCCGGAGATATTTCATGCTTCAGGATATACTCGTTGACGCCCAATTGAATGCCCTTTTGCGCATATTTGAAATCGTCGTAGTTGGATAGAATGATTACTTTCAGCGAAGGATTTTTGCCCTTGAGAATCCGGATCAGCTCCAGCCCGTCCATAAACGGCATCGAGATGTCGGTCAACAGGATGTCGGGCTGCGTCTCGTTGAAAATCTCGATCGCTTCCGACCCGTTCTTGGCGTCGTCCAGCAGCGTAAACCCTTTCTCTTCCCAAGGGATAATGGACTTCAGTCCCATTCGCACCAGAAATTCGTCGTCGACGATTAACACTTTCATCGTTAAAGTTACCTCCAATGGTGCCGATCCGTCCTATTTCAAGTATAATAAACATCGTCGTCCATAACATTTCTAGTCGGTTGTAAGCGATTTCTTCTTTGGGAGGTTTTGGTTTGGTGTTCGGCTCAGGTTTCCGCAAATTCATGGTTCTCGCCAGCTTATGTTTACTCGTTGTTTTTGCCGGTTACCCGCCGCGGCCGAAGCCGGAACCCGATTACAATTGGAGAGCTTTCGAAGGCGCGCGAATCAGCGTCATGCTCAATCAGCATCCGTATTCGGCGGCCATCGTGCGCAAGCTTCAGGATTTCGAGAGCTTGACCGGCATTAAAGTCAATTATATCATAACGCCGGAAGATTATTATATCGATAAATTGGATCTGGCGCTCAACGATCGCCGCGGCACTCCCGACGTGTTTATGACCGGCACGTACTATATTTGGGAGCATGCGCCGAAGCGGCTGATGCAGAGCCTGGACGAGATGCTCGCCGATCCCGCCATGCTCATACCCGGCTATGACGCAGAGGATTTCCAACCGAAGGCCCTCGACTCGATGAAATGGAGCCTGACGCCGGGCGATCCGGTCGGGACCGGCTACCAGTGGGCGGTGCCGATCGGCTTCGAGCTTAATTCCCTCGCCTACAACAAGCGGATTTTCGGGCAATACGGGCTTGAGCCGCCGCTTACGCTGCCCGATCTGGTCAACAGGTGCGAAACGCTAAGCGGCAGCGGGATTGACGGATTGTCCGTGCGGATTTCCGATAAATGGACGAGCCTTTCGACCTCCTTTATAACGGCCTTTACGAACTTCGGCGCCAAGGATTTCGTAGTCGAAAACGGGAAATTGCGCTCGGCGGTCAACTCGGACGAGGCCGTTCGGGCGACCGAGCTGTGGGTAAAGCTGGTTCGCAAATGCACCTCGTCAAGCTCCTGGCAGCAGAATCCGTGGAACGAAGCGGGCGCCTCCCTGGGCGCGGGCAAAGTCGCCATGCTGTTCGATGCGGACATCAATTCGTATATTCAGAACGTCGAAGGATACTCGAAGGAAGCGGGCAATATCGCCTGGTCCCCGGCTCCGTTATCGAACCCGGACGATCCGGCCGCATCGACGAATTTATGGGCGTGGGGGCTCGGCATGAACAATGCCTCCAACAACAAGAAGGCCGCCTGGCTGTTCATGCAATACTTCAGTTCGAAGGAGTTTATCCGCTGGGCGGCGATCAATGCCAACGTCGTTCATCCCGCGCGGAAATCGGTCATGGCGGACAAGGAATATCTCAAGCTGGTCGGCCGGGCGGACGGCTTCGTGCGAACGCTGAATGCGCAGCTGGAGAACGCCTCGGTCATGTTCACCCCTCAGCCCGTCTTTTTCGCGGCGACGAACGAATGGGCCCGCACGCTGAAGAGAATCGTCAACGGCGAGTATCGGACCGCCCGGGAAGGGCTGGACGAACTGAAGCCGAAAATCGATCGAATGCTGGACGAAGCGGGATAATCGGACGGTGCAAGGCGGGCGGCCGCGATAACCGACACGCCTGTATGATAAAACGGCCAGTCTGGATCGTTGCCCAAACTGACCGTTTTTTCGCATCCGCGACCCGGCCGACCGCCGGACGCATCAAATTTTAATCTGGATTTTCAAATGGTTCGGGTCTCTGGGCGAATTGAAAAAGTCCACCGTTTCTTCCAATGAGATCTGTTTGGAAACGAGATGATTGACCTCGATTCTTCCGTCCTTGAGCCAATGGTACGCCGGGATGAACGTATTGTTGATGGCCATGGAGCCGATGATCGTCCAGTCCTTGTGATAGATTCTGAACGGGCTCACCTGCACCTTGGCGTTCTCCGGCGTAACCCCGAACTGCAGAAATTTGGCCGTCGGCCCCATATAGTCGAACGCCTGCTGGATGACGGCCGGAATGCCCGTCACGTCGACCACGATATCGAAGCCGTACGGATAATTCTCCCTGGACAGCTCCTCGTCCAAATTCCGGCTGAGGACCCCTTTCGTCGCCCCGTACCGGCAGGCCATATCCAGCTTCTGCTGCGATACGTCGACGACGACCAGCTCCGAGGCGCCCGATCTGGCGATCGCCTGCACGAGCTGCTGCCCCATGGCGCCGGCCCCGAACAGAATCACCCGGTCTCCCGCCTTCACCTGCAGCCGGTTCATCCCATGCACGACACAAGCAAGCGGCTCGATGAACGCAGCCTCCGAGAACGACATCCCTTCGGGCATTCTGACCACATTTTTGACCGGAACCTTAACGTATTCGGCCATCGAGCCGGAAGTCGTATTCCCCAAGGCTCCCCAATTCTCGCAGTGGTTGCCGCGGTTCGTCAGGCAGAATCGGCAGGAGCCGCAAAATAAAGAAGGATCGGCGCTGACCGGCTCGCCGATCTTCCAGCCTGTGACGGCCTCGCCCCATTCATGGATCGTTCCGGAAAACTCGTGCCCGGGTATGATCGGATAAGCGGAAATAAAATCGCCTTCAAAAATATGGACATCCGTGCCGCAAATGCCGACGCTGTCCACCTTGATCGTCACTTCGTTCGGGCCGGGCTTCGGGTAAGGCACCTGCTTCACGACCGCTTTATGCGGCTCTTCGACCACGAGCGCTTTCATCATTCTGTCCGTCATTGTCCATTCCTCCAACTGTATAGTGAAATATAAGTCAACCTTTCACAGCGCCCATCGTCATGCCGCGGACCAGCTGCTTTTGCGTAAACCACCCCAGGAGCAGGGCGGGCACGACCGCAATGGATGCGACCGACGACATTTTGGCCCAGAACAGACCCTGCTGCGTCATGAACGAGGCCATATGAACGGGCATCGTCGCCGCGCTCGTTGCGGTCAGGCTGACCGCGAGGAAAAACTCGTTCCAGGCAAAGATAAGCGACAGCAGCGCGGTGGAGATGAGTCCCGGCCGCACGAGCGGCAGCGTAATCCGGAAAAACGTCCGCGTATCGGACGCGCCGTCCACCCGGGAAGCTTCAAGCAGCTCATGCGGCACCTCCTTGAAGAAGGAGCGCATCATCCAAACGACGAGCGGCACATTCATCGCGGTATAGAGCAGAATCAGCGCCCACAGGCTGTCCAGCAGCTGCAGCTCTTTGAACAGCATGTAGATCGGGATAATGATGCCCGCCGCCGGCAGAAACTTGGTCGATATGAACCAGAACAGAATGTCCTCCGCTTTTTTCAGCTTGAACATCGCCAGGCAATAGGCGGCCGGCACTCCGAGCAGCAGCGCGAAGAGGGTAGAGGTCAGCGTAACGACCGCGGAGTTGCTGAAAAACGATACGACGCCGCTGTCCCAAATGAGCTGATAGTTCTCCTTCGTCGGATCGAAGAAGATCGAAGGCGGCATTTTCACCGCATCGCCTTCTTTTTTGAAGCCGGTCATGAGCATCCAGAACACGGGATAAAAATAGACGACGGCCACCAGGTACGTCAACAAGGTCAGCAGGACGGCAGCTAATTTTCTCATGACAGCTCTCCTTGAAACGTTTTGCGCAAAAATTTGAACAGCACCGTCATCAACACAATGGTGATGACGACAATGATGACGCCGACTGCCGATGCGCCGCCGACATCCCAATTCTGGAATCCGACCCGGTACACGAAGTAGGGAAGGTTGGTGGACGCATAGCCCGGTCCGCCGGCTGTCGTGACGTAAATCTCGCCGAACGTTTGCATGATGAAGATCAGGCCGAGCAGCACCGCCACTTCAATATATTTGAGCAGATGCGGGAGAATGACGTTGTAGAACCGCTGCAAGACGCTTGCCCCGTCCAGATGGGCGGCCTCCATGACGTCATCGGGAACGGACTGCAGCCCCGCCAGCAAAATTAGCATGAAGAAAGGAATCCATTGCCAGGCGATCATCAGCATGATGGTCGTCAAAGGATAACTCGCCAGCCAATCGATCAGCGGAAAACGGAATACGGAAGCGAAATAAGCCGTCAATCCGAAGCTCGGATTCAAGAGCATCGTTTTCCACACGATACCGGCCACGGCCGGCATAATAAAGAACGGAGAAACCAGCATCGTCCTGACGATTCCCTTGCCGAAAAAATCCCGGTTCATCAGCAGGGAGAAGAGGAGCCCCATTACCAGGCAGACGATAAGCGTGCCGCCGGTGAGCAAAAAGGTGTTCCACAACACCTCGTAAAAAGCCGCATCGAGCAAAATCTTCGAGTAATTGCGAATGCCCGAGAAGGTGATTCCCTTGTCGGGTCTCATCAGGTTCCAGTCCTGCAAGCTGTAATAGATGGTGATCAGGAACGGAATCTGCGTAATCAATGCGACAAAAATGATGCTCGGCCACAGCAGCCGTCTGACCGGCGGCTCGAACGTTTTGTTATGCGTTCTCACGCTATGCTTCATATTCACCTTCCGGATATCGGTAATTTCCTGCATCGTGATCAACCCTACTTTTGTTTTGTAGTGCGGGAGGGAAAGCTGCCGCTCCCCTCCCGCTATGCCTTATTTTTTATAACCGCCTTCTACAGCCACTCTCTCCGCTTTCGCCTGCGCGTCCTTCATCGCCTGTTCCACGGTTTTATTCCCCGCGATCGCGGCGGCGATATCCTGGCTAACTTCGGTGCCTAATTGCTGGAACTCGGGAATGGCGACATACTGGATGCCGACATACGGCACCGGCTTGAGGGTAGGCTTCTTAAAGTCCGCGCTGTTCATCGCTTCCAATGTGATCTCGGCGAACGGAGCGGCCTTCTTGTAGTCCTCGTTCTCGTACGTCGATTTGCGGGTTCCGGCAGGCGCGACTACCCATCCTTCCGACTCGCCGACCAGCTTGATGTACTCCTTGCTCGTCGCCCAGGTAACGAATTTGAACGCGGCTTCCTTGTTCTTGCTCGCCGCTTCGATGCCCAGCGCCCACGACCACAGCCAGCCGTTCTTGTCCTTCGCCTGGCTCGGCGCCAGCGCATAGCCGACTTTGCCGGAAATCGTGGAGCTGTTCGGATCCTCCAGGAAGCCGGCCGCCGTCGTCGCATCGTACCACATGGCCGCTTTGCCTTGCTGCATCAGAGTGAGCGCTTCCGTGAAGCCTGTCGTCGTTGCGCCTGGCTGGCCTGCCGCCGCCAGCAGATCAACGTAGAACTTGATCGCGGCAACCGTCTCCGGGCTGTCCATCGTCGCGTTCCAGTTCTCGTCATACCAGCGGCCGCCGAACGCGTTGATGATCGTGTTGACCGGCGCCAGCATCTCGCCCCAGCCCGGAAGTCCGCGGATAATGATGCCCGGCTCGTTGTTCGCCGCTTTCGCTTTCTTGGCCGCCTCAGCTACCTGCTCCCATGTCGGGTTTTTCGGCATCTCGACGCCCGCCTTCTCCAGCTTTTCTTTATTGTAGAAGAGCAGGCTGCTCTCCGCGTTGAACGGAATCGCATACAATTTATCCTCGTAGGACAGCGCGTCGCGGATAACCGGGAAAATATCTTCCAGATCGTACGCTTGCTTTTCCGCATCCGGCATCGAGGCGAAAAATTGATCCACATCCGCGATCCAGCCGTTCTTCGCCCAGATCGGCGTGTCGTAGGTGCCGATCGTCACGATGTCGAATTTACCGGCTCCGGAGGAGACGTCCATCGTCACTTGCTTTCTGAGGTCGTTCTCGGGCAATACCACGTAATTGATTCGGATGCCTGTTTGTTTTTCGAATTCTGGAGTCAGCTTCTGCATGATCTTCATGTCCGGATTGTTGACGGTGGCGACGGTCAGCGTCACGCCTTCCGTCTTGCCGCCGCTGTTGGCGCTTTCATTTTTGGCGCCTTCAGCGCCGCCGCCGTTTCCGCCGTTGCTCGACTGCTCCGTGCCGCCCGCATTATTGCCGCCTGAAGAACCGCAGCCTGCGATGACCAAAGCGATAATGAGCAATACAGCGCTTAAAACCTTGAATCTTTTGACCATATCCATTCCCCCATCGAATTTTTAAGGCGTTACCCTCATCACCATCATAAAACAGGCGAACGAGGCTTTAAATGAACGGTGTTTGATTTTGATACACAATTTTTTTATAAAATGAAAGCGTTTTATTTATAAGTCAGGCCATTTACCGTTAAGGAGGACCGCCGTCCCACCTAAAAATATTTTAACAAAAATAGTAAACCAGCGAGGTTACGTATTACAAAAAAACACCCTTTCATGCGTACCGGAACCGGCATGGCCCGACGCTGTTAAGAGTGTTACGTCTACCTCCATTATGCCAAAATCACCTGTATGCCGCGCTCGCGAAGCTTGTCCACCTCGTCCTGCGGCGCCTTGCCGTCCGTAATGACGGTATGGACCTGGCCGCTCGCGACGATCCGGTAAAAGGCTGCCTTGCCGAATTTGCTGTGGTCGACCAGCGCGACGACATGCTTGGCGTTGTCGATCAGCCTGCGAACCACCCTCGCCTCCTCCATGCTGGGGGTAGTCAAGCCTTCGTCCGCACTGAAGCCGTTCGCGCCGAAAAAGACGTATTCCGTATACACGCCGTCCAGCGATTTCTCGGCGGTCTCGCCGATTAACGCGAACGTATTGGGACGAATATGTCCGCCCGTGAGGAACAGCTCGATTCCGGCATGGCCCATCAGCTCCGTTGCGACGTTGACGGCATTGGTTACGACCGTGAGCGAGGTTCGGTCCCGGATCAGGCCGGCCAACCGGCTGACCGTCGTGCCCGTGGACATGGCCACGACCATGCCGTCCCGGATCAGCTTTACGGCCTCCGCGGCAATGGCCGACTTCTCGCCGGTCAGCCGATCCTCTTTCTCGACAAAAGAGGGCTCAACGAAAAGATTCTCGTTAAGCACCGCCCCGCCGTGGCTTCTTACCAGCCATTTGTCCTGCTCGAGCTTCTCCAGATCCTTGCGCACGGTCACTTCCGAAACGGCCAGCTCGGCGCTGAGGAACGAGACGTCGACGCTCTTATGGGTTTTCAGATAGTCGATAATATATTGGTGCCTTTCGAGGCCTCGCATTTTCCGCCGGTGCGGCTGCTTATTCATAGGAAGCTTTCCTTTCGGCGATCCGGGCCGGGTTTCGTTCGGTTCCGAATCGTTTCGTTTCATTCGAGCTGTTCCCAGTATAGGAAATTTTCAACGAATGCGCAAATCGTCCGGGAGCAGCATCAGCTTCCCTTTGACGCCGCCGGGCATGCGGTATAAATCAAACGCCGCGTTGATCTCTTCAAGCGGAAACCTTCTGTCAATCAGGTCCTTGAAATTCAATCTGCCCTGCTTCAGGAAATGCAGCGTCAATTCCCACTCCCTGCCGGGAAACGGCGCGCTGTACGACATCCACGAGCCGGTCAACGTGAACTCCTTGCGGTTCATCAGCTCGAATTGCTTATGGGCAAAGGTGATGTCTTTGGCGGACGTTCCGATAAAACAAACCTTCGCCTTGTTCGCGGCCAGCTCGAAGCTTTGTCTCATGGTTGCCTCGGAGCCGGCGGTTTCCAGCACGACCGGGAACCCTTTGCCGTCCGTAATCCGCTTCCAGCGCTCCTCCATATCCGGGTGCGCCGCGTTAATCGTATGGTCGGCCCCCAGCCGGCGCGCGGATTCCAGCCGGTCATCGTCGATATCGAACACGGTCACTTCCCGGGCTCCCAAAATTTTGGCCCATTGCAGCGCCAGCAAGCCGATATTGCCGCCGCCGAGAACGGCCGTATGCCAGCCGCCTTGAAACCGGATGTGCTGCAAGGCATGGAGCGCCACGGCGGAAGGCTCGACGAACGCCGCTTCCTCAAAGCTGACCGCATCGTCGAAGCGGATGGCGTTGATTTCCGGAATGGCTACATATTCCGCCCAACTTCCGTTCACCCTTGAGCCGATGAACGAGTAATGCCTGCATTGCGCGTAGCCGCCGCTCAGGCAGTCGCCGCATTTGAAGCAGGGCTTGAGCGGCACCCCCGCCACGCGGTCGCCGGCCTTCACCCTGGAAACGCCGCTTCCGATCCGCTCCACCACTCCTGCGAACTCATGACCCAATACGATCGGGTAATGATGGGCGGCATCCCCCAGCACTCTGGGAAGATCGGAGCCGCAAATGCCCGTCGCCTTTATTTTCACCAGAATCTCATGCGGCTCCAGGGCGGGAACCGCCATTTCCTCGACCCGGATATCGTTCTGTGCGTACAGCACGGCTGCTTTCATGCGGTTCACCACCCCATCCTGGGAAATAGATCTTTAAGCCGATTGTAGGATTCCAGATAGATTTCAAATGCCTGGCCGTAAATCCGTTCATGCGCGGTTATCGGTACCTGCTCGCGCTGGATGCGAACCGTCCTTGCGACCGCATCCCCGCCGTCCTTGTAAATGCCGGTGCCGATGCCGGCCAGAATGGCCGCGCCGAGTGCCGCCGCCGAATCGGAAGAAGGAATTTTGAACGCTTTTCCGGTTACGTCCGCTTTGATTTGCGTCCAGAGCACGCTGTTGGCGGCTCCTCCCACGCTGTGCAGCGTATGGACAGGGACCCCGCTTGCCTCGGCGGTCGCCAGATTGTGCCGCAAGGCCATCGCGCAGCCTTCCATAATGGCGCGGATCATATGCCCCTTCGTCGTTTCAAAGCTTAAACCGAGGAACACGCCTTTGGCGTCCGGGTCCCAGATCGGCGAGCGTTCGCCTGCCATATACGGCAGAAAAAGCAGTCCATCGCTGCCCGGCTTGATCCGGGCGGCCGCTTCGCCAGCCAGCGCGAAGAAATCATCGCCCGCTTCTCCCGCGAACTCCCTTTTCAGCCAGTTCAGGCTCCCGCCGCCGACCGTCCCGCCTTGCAAAATCCATCTGTCCGGCACGACATGGCAGCTCAAAATGAGCTTCTCATTTTTGACCGGACGATCCATCACGATGCTCATGCCCCCGGCCTGGCCGCCCTGCTCCTGCACTTCGCCGGCATGGATCGCCCCCGCGCCGAGCGTGGCGCACGCGGCGTCCAGTCCGCCGGCAACGACAGGCGTTCCGGCGGCCAACCCGGTTTCCGACGCGATCCCCATCGTAACCTCGCCGACAATATCGCTGCACCGGCAGATCGGCGGAAGCAATTCGGGCGCGATGCCCATCTGTTCGCACAATGTCTCGTCCCATGCCGCCGTTTCGATGTTGAACGCATGAAACCCGTTGCCCTGCGAGACGTCCTGCGAATACTTGCCGGTCAATTTATAGACGATGTAGCTGTTGCACTGCAGCATTTTCTCCGTCCGCTTGTACAGATCGGGCTCGTTCTCCTTGATCCACAACATCTTGCCCGTCACATAAGACGGGGACATCGGATTGCCCGACACGGCAAACAGCTTCTCCGCGCCGATCCGTTCCGTAATCGACTCGCACTGCTTGACGGTCCGCCGGTCCAGCCAAATCATGGCGTTGCGCAGCGCTCTCCCCTGGCCGTCCATCGGCACCGCCGCTCCGCTCATCCCGTCGACGCCGACTCCCTTGATCCGCTTCGGGTCGATGCCCGTGCGATGCAGCATTTGCCGCAGTCCGTCGCACACGGCCCGCCACCAATCGTCCGGGTTCTGCTCGGCGTAACCGGGCAGCGGATAATGCGTTTGATAGGAGGTTGTCCCCTGGAACAGAATGTCGCCGTCCGGCGCAAACAGCGCGACCTTGCAGCCGGAGGTTCCGATGTCGATCCCGACCAAATAGTGATTTGTCATTACGAACGCCACCTTTCCCGGATTGCCGGCCCGATTAACCTTTGCCCGCGCAGCCGCACAGCCGCATTTTCTCAAGCGCCATTCGTTTGACGACTTTCTTCGCCGCCGTCATGTAGGAGCGGGGATCGAGGTCGTCCGGGTTCGCGGAGAAGGAATCCTGCAGGGACAGCGAAAAAGCGTTCTTCAGCTCCGTCGCCACATTCATCTTCGCCATGCCGAGCGATACGCACCGCTTGACCTGCGCCTCCGGAATGCCGGAGCCCCCGTGAAGCACGAGCGGCACGTCCACTTTGCCCGCAATCTCCTCGATCCGCGCGAAATCGATGTTCGGCTCGCCCTTGTAAATCCCGTGCGCGGTACCGATCGCCGGCGCCAGTGTCGGAACGCCCGTCAATTCCACGAACCGGCGGCATTCCTCCGGATCGGCGAGCGTCGCCGCATCGTCTTCCACGCGAATGTCGTCTTCCACGCCGCCGACCTTGCCGAGCTCCGCCTCCACATTGACGTTCAGCGCCCGGGCCACCTCGACGACCTTGCGGGTCATCTCCACATTGCGCTCGAACGGATGCATCGACTGGTCGATCATCACCGAGGTGTAGCCTGCACGGATACATTGTAAAATCAGTTCGAAATCCTGGCAATGATCGAGATGCAGCGCGATCGGCACTGTGGCCTGCTTCGCCGCCGCTTGCGCCGCGCCGACGATATAATCGATGCCCAGGTGCTTGACGGTTCCGACCGTCGTCTGCAGGATCAGCGGGGAACGGATCTCCTCCGCCGCTTCAACGACGGCCTGCAGCATTTCGAGCGTATGCACGTTGAAGGCGACGATGCCGTACCCCTGCTTTCTCGCTTCAATCAATAAGGGAGTGGATGAAACCAATGACATGGTCTACGCCTGCCTTTCCGAATGATATTGATTCATGAATGCTTGGATCGTCGCCAGATCGCGAATGCCCTCCATCGGACCCCGCACCGTCGTCGACAAGGCGGCTGCCGCATTGGCGAAGCGCAGCGTGTCTTCCCACGCCCAACCCTGGAGGTAGCCGTATACGACTCCGGCGTTGAAGCAGTCTCCCGCTCCGGTCGGATCGACGCAGTCGACCCGAAACCCGGGCGCGACGGTGGACGGCGCGCCGTCGAGATACATCATGCTGCCCTGCTCGCCCATCTTCCTGATGATGAGGCTCACCCCCTGCTCGTGCAGCCTTACAGCCGCTTCGTCGGCGCTCGCGCAGCCGGTCAGCCATTCCAGCTCCTCGCCGCTCGGCAGCAGAATGTCCGTCTGCTCCAGCACCGGCTTATACCAGGACACCCACGTCCGGTCTCCCGCGAGCTCGGGCCTCAAATTCGGATCGAACGTGACGATGCCGCCCGCGTTTTTGACGAACCGGACCGCCTCGTAGCACATGGCGCGAATCTCCTCGTTGATCGTGAGGCTGGTACCGCTGATGTGCAGTACGTTCGTCCCCGCCAGATAACCCGGATTGTCGGGGCGGGGGATGTCGACGGCGGCGGAATCCTTCATATGAAACAAAAACTCACGCGATCCGTCGTCGTAATACGTAACGAACGCCATCCCCGTCGTTCTCGAGCCGCTGCGATGCACATGTGTGCAGTCTACGCGGTCTTTTTCCAGCCGTTCGATGAGGCAGCGGCCGAAGGCATCCTCTCCGACCGCCCCGACGATGCCCGCCTTCAATCCCCACTGGGCGACCGCATCGATGAAAATCGCCGGCGCCCCGCTCGGATAGGGGCCTGCAAACAAGCCCGGCGCCGAAAGGGGGCTGTTTGTCTCCGTCCTCATGATTTCAACCAGCAGTTCGCCGATCGTAAATACCTGATGCACCTTATCACCCCTGGCTTATAAAAGAGTAGCCGTCACTTCTTTGGCCCATCGTCGCACGTCGGCGGCGTTCACATATCCGGCTATCGGATACATCGCATTCGAGGCTGCGGCCGCGGTTCCCCATACGACAGCCTGGATAAGCGCGGCCGCGTTGGGCGGGCGGCCCAATCGGTCCAGGTAGCCGGCAATTCCCGCCACCAGCGCATCGCCGCAGCCGACCGTGTTCACCGGCACGATCTTCGGCGGGCGAACCGTCCATGCTTCATTGGCCGTAACGGCAATCGACCCGTCTTTATCCAGCGAGACGACCACCATCGCGACCCCCCGCCCTATAATCTGCCGTGCCGCGTCGGTGGCATGTTCGGGCGTATCCGCTCTTGCTCCCGTTAATTGAGCCAACTCATCCCGGTTGGGCTTGACCATAAACGGGCCGCTCTCCAGTCCCCGTGCCAAGCTTTCCCCGCTTGAATCCAAACAAGTAAGCGCACCCGCCGCCTTGGCGATTCGAATCAGGTCGGCGTAGGCGCCCGCGGGTACCCCCCGCGGCAGGCTGCCGGAAAAACAAACGACCTTGCTTTTTTCCGATAATCGCTGCCCAGCCGCTTTCATCCGTTCCCACTCATCCGCACCGATCTCGGGTCCGGGCTCCAAAATTTCGGTTTGCGTCCCCCGGATCCGATCGATAATGTTGAGCGCTTCGCGCGTTTGGCCGGACACCCATACCGAATCGCTGACCACTCCCTTCGCGGTCAATTGTTCATGTACGAAACGCCCGGTATCTCCGCCGAGAAAACCGGATGCCGTCACATCGGAGCCGAGCAAACGGATGACCTTGGCGACATTGTTGCCTTTTCCTCCGGGCTCGGCCGCAATGTCGCGGACCCGGTTCACCTTGTTGATCGCAAAGTCGTCGATGTAATGGACCTTGTCGACCGCGGCATTTAACGTAAAGGTGGTGATCAAGGCTCTCCCTCCGCACTGTGGTTAAAACGCATGATAAAGTTACGTTTAATTTCGTAACTATCATATTTCGTAACTTAATCACTGTCAATAGTTTCATTTTATTTTGAATAATTTCGTTTTATTTCGACAAAAAAGAACCCTTGATCCAGCCCAGTCGGACTGTTTACAAGGGTTCTGCAAAGATTAAACCAGCTTCAAATACAAATCGAAGGTGCGATCCAGCATGGTTGTAACAAGTTGAACAAACTTTAAATGATCGCCCGTTGTATGCGCGTAATCCAGTGATGCGTAATAGTCCGCCCTGCTGTCGTTTTCGATGACGATCGGAGGATAACCCGATTTCATCAGCTCGAAATTCAACAGCAGCCGCGCCGTTCTTCCGTTGCCGTCGATAAAGGGATGGATTTTCACAAAATCAATATGGACGACCGCCGCCCGCTCTGCAGGATGAAGTTGTTGTCCTTTGCCGTCATACCACCGGATAAACTGTTCCATTTGCAAAGGCACCTGCACCGCTTCGGGCGGGATGTGAACCGCTCCGCCAATGATCACATTCTCCTTGCGGTAGACGCCGGCATGTTCATCGTCAATTCCTTTGAGGATCAACCGGTGTATATTTTTTATCTGCCATTCGGTCAGCGGTTCTTGCCGGCCGACAATCTCTTCCACATACAGGATCGCGTCTTTATGGTTAATGACTTCCAAATGCTCCTTGATCGTTTTTCCGCCGACCGTAATTCCTTCGAGGGCAACCTTCGTTTCCGACAATGTCAAGGTATTGCCCTCAATCGCGTTGGAGTGATAGATCCAGTTCACGATCAGATGCTCGCGGATGCTGCGCAAGGTATGAACCGGGAACGGTTTTTTCCGATCCAGCAGCCGTTTTTTCCCGTCAATCAACTCATACATAATCCCATCACCCCAACCCTCTCTATCGCGCACGCCGCGCCGTTATGCGTATTTTCTATTATAGCTCATAATTCAAATCTTTTATAACCCCCCGTACAGACCAACCTCATTCATGGGGCATACCAGACCGGAACAGCGATCAGCGAGGTGAAAAGGATGACAGAACGCACGGAGCGCGACCGTATCATAGTTGAAGACAAAGAAGGAGCCAAAGGGAATTGTCCAATTTACACTCGACATGACTCCCGGCTCCCGGTGGTTTATTCAATTTTAATTCTGAGACAGATTGCATCTAGTTTCTATGTGTGTCGGATTTGACGCTTACGTTATTTTGTGATTAGGCAGAAAACGCGAGGGAGCGGAGTAATGTAGAAGACGCCTGGATCACCAGGCGTCTTCGTGTTCTGCAAGTTTTTTAGTGTCAGGCAGTTCATCAGAAAAAACTATTCAAGGGTAATTTTGAATACGAACAATATAGGGTTTCCTAAAATAGTTATATTCGTAAGAAATAAAATACTGTTTATTCTCTTCGATTAACGCAATTTGCTCATTAGAACCACGTATTTTTTTTTCCTCCCCCTTTAAATCTCTGACGACAATATATGACTCATTAATATTTTTTTTCAAAACGTTAACTACTGCTCCTGTGTGTCCTGTATAGAAGAAAAAGTAAGTTGTAATGACAAAACAACTTAGAAAGATACCAACAAGGGTCACTACCACTCTTCGATTAATTTTCATAAACGTCATAAACATAACCTCCCAAGAATTTTTTTAATTGAAAATATTGACATGTTACTAATAAGGAACTAAAATGGTAGATGAATTATAATTTTAAAACATTTGGAGGGATGATTCAAGTGAATCAAGCGAGAAGGTTTAAGTCGTTATTTCTAGTCGTCGTTATATTCGGAGTAATTATCTCTGCTGCACCAATCTTAGCTGAAGACAATACGGAGAATGAAGTAAAGACAAAAATCAAGATTGACGATCAGCTCACTGTGAACAAATTGAAAGATGGTCGAATTGAAGGATTAAAAAATGCAGGCCAGCTTAAAACCTGCATTCCCGCCAACTCATAACGAGGATGGCGGGGTGACTCCCAGCTTCAGAAACAGTTCGCGTTGTTTTTCGGTGATTTCACCGATTCGAAGATCGCGACCTGGGCGCTCGAAGCATTCGATGCAGTCCAATTGATCCAAGACGCCTTGAATCGTATAAGTTCCAAACAAGCTTTGTTCTTTCATCAGCTTTTTAATATAAGACAGGTAAATGAGCGCCAGAAACTGAACAAACAGTTTGCCCTCTAATGCGTGCTCAGAAGAGACCAGCATGCGACGAGCGCTGAGGCGTTCCTTCAAATTTCCGAAAGCCTTCTCCACCAGGTCTTTGTTTCGGTACAGGGTCAGCGCTTCCTCCGGATCTTTGATTTCATTGCTAATCAAGGCGAAATAGCCGTAATTCTTCTTCGCTTCCTCAATGGCCGCTTGCTTCGCTGCCACCTTTCTTCCCCGGACCGGCGTTTCGGAAACTTCAAAATATTTCTCGTACGCTTTGGCATGCTCCGGCTTCCGTTTGCCTTCTTGCAGGTCTTTCTGCCAAGTAAGCAGTCTGCGGGTCAGCCGCTGCTCATCCTCGGCAGCCTTTTCTCCGTTGTAATACAAATGAAGGTACAGTCTTCTCTCCGCACGGATCACGTCCCCTTTGTACGGACGCGCCTGCGTATAGTCCCATTTAATCGGGATGCAAACAGCGAACACGTCGTAGGCTTCCAAGTAATTCGTCCACTCTCGAATCAACGGACGAACCTGATCAAGCTGCTCCTTGACATAGGCCAAGGACAGTTTGGCACCCATCAAAAATTTGTAGTGCTCCTTGTACAGGCTGTTGATGTTCGCGGCGCTGTAAAACCCTCTGTCCATCACCAGATGAACTTTGCGCAAGCCCAGAAATTCCATATCCGCCAGCACGTTTTTCACCGTCTGCACATCGCTGATGTTGCCGGAGAGCTTGCGATAGTAAAACGGCAGATTCGATTCCTGGCCAAACAACAGCGCCAGATTGAGTTGCGGCAACCCATCCTGCTCTTTGTTCATTCCGTACTTCACTTGCTGCAAGCCTTCCGAATAGCTGGAAATGGATGTTGTGTCGTACGCCCAATATTCGTTTTCGATTCTCCTTGCGGCCTGCAAACGGAAGAAGTGGTATCGTTTCTCTTCGGTGAGTGAGGCGAAGAGCTCACTGCTGCGCTGGGAGGGGATGTCCGCTCCATACGGATGGCGATGCAGAGAAGCCCACTTCGAAAAGCGGCTGAGCGGACTGTCCGATTCCAGGATGAGGTAGTAGGCAATCGACAGCAACGATTTATAGTCATTCGGAAAACATTTCTGCAGATCGGCAACAAGCCCCAGTTTTTCTCCGATCACATCGAACAGGTACGTGGCCCCGTAGAACCAGCGGGCGACATCAACATGCGGAATCGGCCCCCGTCGCGGCACTGATGCCGTTTCTTGCGATTCCTTTCGGTTCGTCCCTCGCGTTGGGACAATGTTTCCGGTTTGTTCATCGATCCGGCCGATAAGACGCCGTTTGCAACGGGATTGCTGCTTTTCTCGATCCCAGTATGAAATAGACTCATAGGCGTATGTAATCCCAGACCGTTTATCTTTTTGACGAATAATGGCGATGGCGCTCCCCTCCGATCCTCGTTATGTATCATAACACATAACGAGGTTAAAGACGAGCGTTCGAACCAACAAAACCCAATAAAATCAAGCCTTCTCCGTCTTTTCAGCATCATTCCTCGTTATGTATTTCGGGAAAGTAGGTTCATAAGCATAGACAGGCTAGCCGGCTAACCTGTGGACAGTATAACCGGACGGTAAGCAAAGAGGCGAGGAAAAAGGTTTGTGGAAACGTTATTCGGTTTTCACGACGCGTGTACCATGGTATAATGATGCTGCCATAAAGCTGGTTACTCGATGACGCCACCACCTTCTGACGAAGGTTGCTTTCCCCAAAGCCTGGATCATCTGTAGCATCTTTATGGCCTTTTCTTTGCCTGTTCCAGGCAGAACGATCCGTTCTCCTTCCTCTCGAAAGAACAGTTCCATTTCCGTTTGTTTGCCGTACACGCGTTTCTCATAGAAGCGTCTCAATTGACGGGTGCACAATAGGGTCGAAGTCTTCCAGAACGTAAGCAGGATACGTATGACATACGACATGGTGTGTTGGAAATACGGCAGGAGAAAGGTCGGCAGGATCGAAAGCGTCTTTCCACAGTCCGGACATAATAAGCGGCATATGGGAATTCGATACGCCATTTCCTCCTCCATCGCATTGCGTTCATAGAAGCCGTGTCGTTGCAGTTGATTCTTTGCTCGGCAAATCGGACAGCAGTTTAAATTCGGAAAGTCATTCTCCTTTCCGAGTTCCGCATAGCGTGGTACATCGATTAGAAAATCATGGTAGTAGATCATCTAGAATCCCTCCGCTGTAATTTGCTAAAAGTTTAGCAAATTACAGCGGCATTAAAATACCGGGAATCCATTCCAATGTGCAAATAAGCACCTGTTTCCTGCGGAAACAAAGTGCTTATTCACACTTGTTCCATGGTCTTCGCCGGTCCCCACGGGGCTCGACACTCTCTTGTCCCTTGTCGGGTTACAAATTGACGATGCGGCAGGATTCACGGTCGGTCGTTACGGCCTGTGGTTTTGCTTCACTGCATTTCTAGCAGCTTTTCACAGGGCTTCAGCCGGCGGATTTCTCCGACGTCTGCCTGCTAGCTACGAGGCGGCTTGGCCCCTACCTCGGCTGAACTTTCATCAGCTAGTTGTGCCTAGCTTGGCTAGGCGCGCTGGGGACTTTTTGACGCTTACGGTTGACGGTACAATTTTCACGACATTGTCGGTGAGAAAGTCGCCGTCATTTTACGTGAGCGGCAACATCATTCTTCCTTGTGTCTAATTTCTTTTGGACATGCCAAAGGAAATCTCCTCCAAATCATCACTGCTATTAGCGTATTCTAAATGAGTTCCCGTTTCATCCTTGTAAATCCTTGCTGCACGATAATCTAATCCTCCCCATCCGGTGGGGGCTTCTTTATCATAATCCCCTTTTACGTATGTCTTTGCATATTCTTCATCTTCCCAAATTGTCATATTTAGGGCATTCGGGTAATCACGTATGATCTGATTTGTTATTCTGATTATTAACAACGTTCTAAGAATCCGGTTCTCTGGAAGGGAACCCTCAGGGACAGCAACGATCTCTTTTCGGTTTTCCACACTTTCCGATATAACTTTGGCAGGGATATCTTCACTGCTCCTTAATATAAGATCGATTTCCTGCAAAATATTATCTTCATTACTTTTCTCGGCAGCATCCCTTTTGTTTAATTCCTCAACCAACCGATCCTTTTCCTCTTTCATTTCCGTGTACCTTTTCTGCAGGTCATTTAATTCATTTTGTAGAGAATCATTTTTTTGCTCGTTAACTTTTCCTGAAAGATTTGAGCAGGCCGAAATAAACAATACAATTAACACAAGACAAGATATAACAATTCCGCGTTTCATGTTTCACCCCGCACGAAAGTCAGATTCAATAGTGAAGAGAGCATCCGCAAGGATACTCCCTATGGTGCTTTCCGGTTTCCGGACACACACAGGACACCGTGCCTTTGTAGTCGTAGACCACATTCTCTCTGCCTGCCAGCAAACGCGTTTTGTCGGGATCCCGCCACATGTTGCGGATGTCGATTACCGGCTTAATCTGATGCTCGTCCCAGCACTTGGCGATCAGCTTCGTGTCATCGTAGCCGCGGTCTGCCGCCAGCGTTTCCGCCGACTTCAGCATCTCCGGCTGCCGGTTCTCCATCTGCTTTAGCAGTTCATGCCCTTCGGTAATATCCGAAGCGGACGCCTTGGTCACCTTGAACGCCACCGGCAACTCATACGTGGCGTCGACGATCAGATGCAGCTTGTAGCCGAACCATTTGATAATTTTCTCCCACGGCTTGCCGTCTTCGTGCACGCCGCTGTATTTTTTCTTCCCGTAGTCGGCATCCGCATCCCGGCGCCCATCCGGAGCCTCATTCTTATTTTTGTGCTTAGCAAACGACGAGATGGCCTTGCTGTCCATGGCCAGATGCTTGCCGAAGTCCGCTAATAGGTCCGACAGTTGCTTTACCAGCTTGTCGAACCCACGGCGGGGGAACCTGCCTGCCAGCACGGAATTCCACATCGCACGAATCGGATAGTCATTCCGCCCTTTTCCACGGTTCCGTTCCAGCTTGCTCATTAGCTCC
>NZ_CAUPYC010000048.1:0-32962 GCF_963515335.1 uncultured Paenibacillus sp.
GTTACGCCCAAACCGGAAAATTACCAACGTTTACCTCGAAGTGCATAGGTCATGCTATTGAACTTTAAAAGGGAGAGCTCTATAATTACTTTGATAATGATAACCATTATCAACAATATAGTTTAGGGGGGCAATACAGAGACAAACAGCTTTAACCGTTGCGGTGCTGATTATATGGGAATTGCAGAGAAGACAACTTAGGGAGATGTAAAAAAATGAGATTACATAAGTCGTTGTTATTGTTTTTCACTTTCATGCTGGTTTTGGGAACTTTGGCCGGCTGTGGGACAACTGCCGGCAAACAGACGGAAGCAAATGCGGGGGCACAGGCCGGCACACGGATCATTAAACACGGTCTGGGAGAAACGCAAATCAAAGGTACGCCGCAGCGTGTCGTCGTACTGGAATTGGGCTTTATCGAGTCATTGCTGGCAGTGGGTGTAAAGCCGATTGGAGTTGCCGAGGACAATAAACCGAACCTGATTGATGATGAGGTCAGGAAGGCGATTGAAGGGTACAAATCGGTGGGTACCCGTGCTCAACCAAGTTTTGAAATCATCAAAACGCTGAAACCGGATCTGATCGTTGCCGATGTGGATCGACATAAAAACGCTTATGCCGAATTGTCAAAGATTGCACCGACTATCGCTGTGAAAAACCTGAATGCTACCTATCAAGATACGATTGATGCCGCATTGGTGATTGCAGATGCCGTCGGCAAGAAGGCGGAAGCAGAAAAGTTTGTGGCGGCTCACAAAGCAAAGGTACAACAACTGCGGGCAAAAGCTCCGAAGGACAATCCGAGCGTGCTGTTGGTTGCCGAAAGAGACAAAGTATTTAACGCGCGCACCTTGCAATTTTTCTCACCCGGACTTTTGGAGGCAATTGGTCTGAACTATGCCTTCAAAAACCAGACTGACGAATATAGCGTCAAAATGACAATCGAACAGCTGCTCCAGATCGACCCGGACGTGTTGATTCTGATGCAGACTGTCGATGGCAAATCGTCTATTCCGGCATGGGCGGACAATCCGCTTTGGAAAAATCTGAAGGCGGTGAAGAACAATCGCGTCTACGAGGTCGATGTTACAACGTGGTCCCTGCGTCGCAGTGTTCAAGGGGCGGAGAAAATCATGGATGAGGCAGAAAAGTTGATTTTTAAATCGAAATAAATTCGCAAGGCAGCAGAACAATTCAAGAAAGATCGCCCCCCTTTTTTGCATTGGCATAGAAAGGATAGGAGTATGAATTCTCTGTCTCAACACTTAGTGAAAATCAGTCCTGCCAGGCGGCGCTTGACCAGAACCGTGTTCTTTTTCATTACGGGCATTGTTCTGCTTTTCGGTTCGATATTGGTGTCTATTGCAACCGGTGCGTTTGATGTCTCCTTGTCCACTATCCTGGCAGCTGTTTTTGCGTTTGACGGGTCAAAAGAGCACCTGATTATTCAAACAATCAGGATCCCGAGGGCTTTCGTAACGGCATTCGTCGGAGCCAATCTCGCTGTGGCAGGAGCGTTGATGCAAGCGATCACGCGAAATCCTTTGGCCTCACCCGGAGTACTCGGGGTGAATGCGGGAGCAGCGTTTGTCGTGGTCCTGCTGAGTGTCATTTTGCCGGGAATGAGCGGCATCGTGTCTTTGGCGGCCGCTTTTGCGGGCGGCGCTGCCGCGGCCTCCGTCGTTTACTTTATCAATGCTCACGTTAAAGGAGGCAGCGTCGAAGTCAAAATGGCGCTGACCGGCGTGGCGGTTCAGGCGCTGTTGGCGTCGCTCACGCAGAGTTTGCTGATTTTTAATGATCAGAAGACAGAAATGGTTTTGTTTTGGTTAGCGGGCTCCGCTGCGGGAATGGACTGGACGGACGTTAAACTTTTGTTGCCGTGGAGTATAGCCGGGCTGATTGCTGCATGCTGCCTTGGACGATCCGCTTCCGTTATAGGTCTTGGAGAGGAAACTGCTCGCGGTTTGGGACAACGTACCGCGGTTGCGCGTGGCCTCTGCGCTTTGATGGTGGTGGTTCTCGCCGGGGTGTCGGTATCCATTGCGGGGCCGATTGGATTTGTCGGATTGATCGTACCTCATATCGCAAGGTATTTGGTCGGTGTAGATTACCGGGTGGTCATTCCAGTAAGCGCGATCTTTGGTTCGGTACTGCTTGTGCTTGCTGATATTGCCTCGCGGTTTGTTTCATTTCCCTACGAAACACCCGTGGGAGTTGTGACAGCTTTAATTGGAACTCCATACTTTATTTATTTAGCGCGGCGTAAAAGGAAGGTATCCAAATGACAGAAACTGTTTATGAGGCGCCTGCCGGTTTGGCTGAACGTCCAAGGAGGGTTTTAAAATCTGTAACCGTACTTGCCTTGCTGCTGGTGCTCACGATTGTGTTTTCCATTATCAACATGGGGATTGGAGCCATCCGGTTCTCTCCTTGGGATATCGCAGCCTCATTGGCCGGAATAGGAGATCCTGATCTGGCGGCTATCATTATGGAGTATAGGATTCCGCGTATTGTTCTTGCGATTCTGACAGGAGCCGGGCTTGCAATCTCAGGCGTTATCACGCAATCGGTCATGCGCAATCCGCTTGCAGCACCTGATACGCTTGGGATTTCCGGGGGAGCCGGCCTTGCTGCCGTGATTGTGACCCTGCTGTTACCGGCATCCGCTCCCGGAGCCGTGTCGACAGCCGCTTTTCTCGGCGGGGCGATGGTTGCAGTTGTCGTATACTTGCTGGCGCATCGCGGAGGGGTCGAGCCGATACGATTAGCCCTTGTGGGGGTGGCAGCAAGCGCCTTCTGTGCTGCAGCGATTCAATTGCTTGTTTCAAAGGCAAACCCGAACGTAAATTCCGCGCTGATCTGGCTGAGCGGGAGCCTGTGGGGGCGGACATGGGATCAGGTAAACGAGCTGCTTCCCTGGATAGCGCTTCTGATCCCGTTGTCATGGGCACTGGCCATACAGCTGGATCTGATGAATTTGGGGGATAATGTGGCTGCAGGTCTTGGGATTCGGGTGCAATTCATGCGTTTTTTGCTGCTCGCTTTCTCGGTCGGAATGACGGGGGCGGCGGTTGCCGCGGTAGGCACGATCGGCTTTGCGGGGCTGATAAGTCCGCACATGGCGAGAAATTTGGTTGGATCCCGCCATAAAATCCTTGTTCCCACTGCGGGTGTTCTTGGTGGTCTGCTGGTGCTTGCCGCTGACTCAATTGGAAGAGGGCTGTTACCGCCTCTGGAAATTCCCGCCGGCTTGATCATATCTCTTATCGGTGCCCCCTATTTTCTGTATTTGTTGCGGCGTGAATCGAAACGCTAAGCTGGTATAGGCACGGAACCGGAAAAGGAGGAATGAGACAATGCCGGAAGCTCCGGCCTTTGCCCGGATCCCCCGACATCAGTAAAACGGTTGCCTTAACGAACCCTGTGCTAAAACGTGTTGACCCGGTAGAGAGGATCTTGTCCGGAGAGTACACGCAAAATATTTTCCGCCGCTATATCCGCCATTTTGCTGCGCGCGGCGATGCTGGCGCTGCCGATATGCGGCAAGGCGACCACGTTCGGCAGCTTGAGCAGCGGGTGCCCGGTTGAAATCGGCTCCTCGTCAAACACATCCAGTCCCGCCGCCCAGATTCCGCCGCCGGCCAGGGCGTCGTACAGCGCTTTCTCATCAACAATTCCGCCTCGGGCAGTGTTGATCAGAATTGCGGTTTTTTTCATCATTGCCAGCTCTTTCGCGCCGATCAGGTTTGCCGTTTCCGGGGTATACGGAGTCATGATGCAGACATAATCGGACGTTTGCAGCAGGGTGTCGAGCTCCGTATAGATCAGTCCCCGGGTTGCTTCAAGCTCCGGCTTGCGGCTGCGGTTATAGTACAGCACCTTCATCCCGAAACCGGCTGCCCGCCTTGCAACAGCTTCGCCGATTCTCCCCATGCCGATCATCCCCAGGGTCGCGCCATGGACATCCATACCCGTCAACAGCATGGGGGACCAAGTACGCCACTGTCCCGCCCGAAGATAGCCGGAAGCCTCGATCATCCTACGCGCCGTGGCCAGCAGCAGCCCGAACGTCAAATCGGCGGTCGCTTCCGTCAATACTTCCGGTGTATTCGTTATAACAATTCCGCGCTCCGCAGCCGCTTCAACGTCAATGTTGTTGTAGCCGACAGCCATCGTGCTGATCACCTTCAGCTTGGGAGCGCGCGCGATCAACTCGCGGTCAATCCGCTCGGTAAGCAGGCAGAATAAAGCATCCGCATTCCCTAACGCCCGTTCAAGAACATCCCGTGGAACCGGCTTGTCCTCCTCATCCCATATGGAGACATCGCAGCAGCTGGACAACCTTTCGATAGCTTCCCGCGGTATTCTTCGCGTGATGTAAACATTGGGCTTCATTTCACCCCTCCTTGCGCGCATTATAGGCTTTAGCAAAAAAGGAACGCAGCGCCGGATAGAGCTCGCAAAACAACCGGTACTGCCGCTCATATCGGAGCACCAGCTTCTGGTCCGGCTCTACCGCGAACAATCGCCGGCTCTTGAAGGCGCATACGCCCTCGTCCATATCGGCGTAGAAACCGACCGCTCTGCCCGCCAGAAGAGCGGCGCCGCACGCCGCTGTCTCCGCCACCTCGTTCACTTCGATCACCTTGCCGAGTACATTGGACTTGATTTGCGACCAATGACGATTTTGCGCCCCGCCGCCGATGGAGAAAAAGTCTGCAAAAGAAAGGCCATACGCCTCTTCCATAATCTCGTAGATTTGTCTCAATCCATATGCGCAGCCTTCGTAGATCGCCTGAAGCATATCCGTTTTCGTTGACGTTAAGTCAAGTCCCACAAAGCTTCCTCTGGCGTGCACGTCCCAGATCGGCGACCGTTCTCCGAACATATAAGGCAGAAAAAAAAGGCCGTTGGCACCGGGAGGAGCGGAACGTACCAGGTTCTCCAAAATACCCGGATCCGCCGCCGCCTCGGCTTGCAGGAAATTTTCCTTAAACCAGCGTATGCTTGAGCCCGGCGTGGACATGGCCCCATGGGACAGCCATCGCCCTTTCAGAATATGGCAGCGGTTCAGGAAACGGGCGTCGAACCGCCGCGGATTGTCCGTGCAAATCGTCAGCACATCGGAGGTGCCGACCGATTCGAACATCTGGCCCGGCGCAAGCCCGAGCGTAAGCGTCGAACAAGCCGTATCCGCCGCGCCGGCCGCGACCCGGACACGGCCGCCGAAGGGCAGGCCGCAATCGTCGCTGACCCGGCCTATCGCTTCCCGGGGATCGACGATCTCGGGCAGCAGACTTTCCTCGATGCCGTAAATGCCGCAAAGCTTGGCGGACCAGCGGTATTCCTCGACGTCAAACATGCCGGAGTAGGAGGCCTGCGTCCAATCCAGCACAAATCTTCCCGTCAAACGGTAAAGGAGATACGAGGATAGATGCCCCCACTTCCGGGTCCGGCGAAAAAGCTCCGGGCGGTTATTCTTGAACCATAACAGCGACGTGAGCGAGATCATGCCGGGCTCCGTACGGTTTTTCGTAATGCGAAACCTTTCCTCTTCCGAAACAGCGGCTTTCACCCATTCCGTCTCCGCTGTGCTTCGTTGATCCATGTACAGGATGCCCCGCTGAAGGGGACGGCCGGCCTCATCCAGAAATACGGAAGCATTGCAGAAGCAGGACAGAGACACGGCCTCGATTTCCCCTCCCAGGTCCGCCACTTTCCTTGACACAAGGCCAAGCAGTTCGTGCACCAGCTCCCAGGTTTGCTCCAGGTCGATTTCGACCCACCCGGGCTGCGGAAAACAGAGCGCATACGCTCTGCTCTCCACGTCCTCAATCCGTCCGTCCCTGCCTACCGCAGCGACTTTAATGCCGCTGGTTCCGACGTCAATTCCGATTACATGCGACATGGCTTCCCCCTTATTATGGCAGCATTGCAGGGGTGATTGCGGTTAGCTCCCGATACATTTCTGCGGCTTCATTCACGCTTCCGTTATCGTGAATCACATGCTTTAAAGCTTGGACGATCGCGGTCGGGTTGCTTGTGTTCCAGACAAATCTTCCGAACGTGATGCCTGCGCCGCCCGCCTCGATCACGTCCTTGGCCATCTGGAAATAGTCTTCGACCTGCGTACCCGTTTCTCCTCCCGCTACGACGACGCGGGCGGGCGTCGAGGCTACCACCTTCGCGAACGTGTCGGGATCCCCGGTATATTTGGTCTTCACAATATCGACGCCGAGCTCCGCGCCGGTCCTCACGGCGTAAGCGACATGCTTCCAGTGATCCTTCTCTTCGGCCGGAATCTGATTGCCCCGCGGATAAATATGGGCAATCATCGGAATGCCGTGCTCCGCCGCCCTGCCGGCGACGACCGCCAGGCTGCGCAGCTGCTCGGGCTGGTCGCCGCCGCCTACGATGCAGCCCATGGAGACGGCGTCCGCTCCCAAGCGAATCCCTTCCTCTACCTCCGCCACCTGCACATCGTAATTCGGCTGAAAGGGAGAGAAGGTCGAGCATTTGAGAATGAGCGCGGTTTTGCCGGCGTGCTGCCGGAAGCACATATCCGCTATCCCTTTATGCATCGTCATCGCGTCGGGACCGCCTTCGACGATCTCGCTTATTTTTCTGCCGATCGGCATCAGCTCGTCGAATATTCCGCGGGCCGGCGCCTGATCGACCGCTACCGCCAGCAATCGGCCCGTCTTTTCATTCAACAACCGCCTCATCCGAATTTCTTTGCCCAGTAAAGCCATCTCGAATTCCTCCTTGAACGTTTCCATATTTATGGCACGAGCCTTGATGCTTGCCGTCAGTTATGAATGAGCGACTTCATACCCTTGCCCGCTTTCACATCCAGGATCGCTTCACGGATGTTATCCAGCGTATAACCCGTTGTGGTCAGCAGTTCCGTATCGATATGGCCCGCCGCAATCAAGGAGAGCGCTTTGTGATAATCCGACCGGGTCAACGCCGTCGTGCCGTTCACGACAACCTCCTGATAATGAATGAAATTGGGATCGATTTGAGACATGACGCCATTCGTAAATCCGGCGAACAGGTTCAAAGTGCCTCCCTTGCGGAGCAGCATGACCGACTCGTTCACCAGGCTGGAAATTCCGATCGCCATAATGACGGCGTCCGCCCCCAGCCGATCCGTCTCCCGCATGACGATATCGTGCAGGGACTGTTCGGCGGGATTGACCACAAGATCCGCACCTGCCCGATAGGCGCGTTCGGCCCTGTGCTCGATCAGCTCGCTGACGATCACCTTGCCGGCGCCGGCGAGCTTGGCAAGCTGCACATGCATCAGGCCGATCGGCCCTCCTCCGATAATCACGACCGTATCGTTGATGCGAATGCCGGCTTTGCGATTGCCGTTGATGCAGCAGGCCAGCGGCTCTGCAACCACGGCCTGCTCGAACATGACGTGATCGGGAAGCTTCACAAGATTGCCGGCCTCCAGCGCAACTTGAGGGATGCGGATATATTCCGCGAATCCTCCATCGAATTCATAGCCGATCGCTTGACGGTTCGCGCAGGCGTTCTCCCTGCCGTTCATGCAGTAGTGGCATTTGCGGCAGGGAATGACGGGCATGATGCCGACGCGGTCGCCCTCGTTAAATCCGGTTACCTGCGCTCCGACCCGGTCTACCGTGCCGGCCAGCTCATGTCCCAATATGGAGCGCGGGCGGATTCCTTTTGTTTTCTTGCCTTCATAAATCCGGACATCCGTGCCGCAAACGGCGCTCACGCGGATTCGCACCAGCACCTCATGTTCGTTGATCTCCGGTGTAGCGACCTCCTCCAGTGAAATCTGCTCCGGACCGCTGAATATCGCTGCTTTCATGTGCCGTTCTCTCCTTTGCTTCCTATCTGTCTGTTTGCTCTATAGTCCGAACCAGCTAATAGGTCCGGTAATAACGCCGGGGAATATCGCGAATATGATCATGATGAGAATCGTAACCGCCATCCATGGAACCGCGGAACGGGTTACCTTCTCCAGCGACAAGCCCGTTATGTTGCAGGCCGCATACAAGCAAACGCCCACAGGCGGCGTAATCAACCCGAACGACAAAATAATGACCGTAAACACGATGAAGAAAACCGGGTCGATGCCGAGGCCGGTCACCGTCGGCAGCAGAATGGGCACCAGGATGAAAATGGCCGCCGTCGCATCCATAAACATACCGACTAAAATATAAAACACGAGAAGCAGAAGCATGATGACGATCGGCTGATCCGAGAGCGAGCCGATGAAAGAGCCCACGCGGGAAGGAAGACCGTCCATTTCGAAGATCAATCCGGCCGGCTTGGCCGTTACCGCGATGAACAGAATCGTTCCCGTTACCTTGGCCGTCTGAAAGAACAGCCTCGGCAGCTGCCTGAGCTTTATCGTTTTGTACAGGAACAGGGAGATTGCCAGCGAGTACAGAACGGCCACCGCCGCAGACTCCGTCGGGGTGAAGTATCCGCTCAGGATGCCGCCGAGCAGGATAACCGGAACGAGCAGCGCGGGAATGGCCTGAATAAAGCTGCTTCTCAGCTCGCCGAAGCTGAATTTGATCCGTTCCCCGTATCCTTTCTTGCGGGAGTAAACATAATTAAAAGCCATGAACAGAGCGGCAATGATCACGCCGGGAATCAGGCCTCCGATCAGCGCTTTGCCGATCGAAACATTGGCGACGGAAGCGGCGATAACCATCAGGATGCTGGGCGGAATGATCGTAGCCAGCATGGAGGACGCGAGCGACAAGGCTGTCGCGTATTCCTGCGGGTACTTGTTTTTCGTCATCGCTTTAATGCTGATATTGCCGATGCTGGCCACCTCCGCCACGGACGATCCCGCCATGCCGGCGAAGATGACGTTGGCAACGATGGAGACGTGGCCCAAACCGCCCGTCAACCAGCCGACGAGCGATTTGGCGAAGTTGAATATGCGCTCCGCGATCCCCCCCTCGTCCATGATCATGCCTGCCAGAATAAACAGCGGGACGGCGACCATGATAAAGCTGTTCATGGAACTGTACATGGACTGGCTGATCAGGCTCAGGGGAATGTCGGTAAACAGCAGAAGCGCGAAAACGGTAGATATGCCCAGCGATACCGCAATGGGAACGCCGATGATCATCAGGAAGAGAAACAAAACGAGCAGCACAACGGACAAGCAAATCCCTCCTAAACGAGCTCCCTGTGATAAACGGCCGATTCTATAATCCCGATAATGGCAAGCAGGGACGAGACAGGGACGCTGATGCCGACAATCCACATCGGAATCATCAGCGCAGACCCCATCTCATTCGTGTTCAATTGCTGGGTAACGATGTCAAGGCCCGTGTAGAACATGAAGATAAAGAAGCCGGTCGATGCCAGCATATAGACGGCAGTTCCGACACGCTGTATGATCCGCGGCATCAGCTTGAGGAAATAGGTCACCCTGGCGGATTCGGCCCGCCGGAAGCCGATCGCGACTCCGAGAAAAACCATCCAGATAAAGATGAACCTCGTCGCTTCCTCCGTCCAGGGAGCCGGTTGATTGGCGAGCCTCCCGACAATTTGAACGATGACAATCATGAACATCGAAGCTGTGGACATCGCGGCGATGACGTCGGAAGCCCGATTGAGCACGACAAAGGCGGGATTGCGCTTACACGCCGCAACGGGTGCGTCGGCGGCCAGCTCGGATTGCTGCATGGTTCATCCCCTCCTCCCTTACTCTGCTTTGCCGACAAATTGAAGCGAGGTGTCGAAGAAAGCATCGTCCTTCACAAGCTCCTTGAATTTCGGATAAAGCCCTTTGGAAATCTCGATGAACGCATCGCGCTGCTCCGGCGTCAATTCATTGACCGCCATGCCGTTATCCTCAAGCTGCTTGATGTAAGAAGATTCATCCTGCTTATCCTTGTCCGCCGACCAGGCCTGCATTTCTTTTACCGCTTCCGTAATGATCCGCTGCTGCTCGGCGGAAAGCTTGTCGAACTTGGCTTTATTCAGCGCGACCACCCAGCCGTCCGCCATATGGTTGGACATCGTCAAGTACTTCTGCACCTCATAAAATTTGTTGTTGACCGGCACTTCCACCGGATTCTCCTGCCCGTCGATCGTTTTCAGCTGGAGCGCGTTGTAAACCTCGCCGAATGCCATAGGCGTCGGCACGCTGCCGGCCGCTTTGAAATACTCGACCCACAGCGGATTGTTCGGTACTCTCATCCGAAGGCCCGACAAGTCTGCCGGCTTCTCGATAGGCCGCTTGGAATTCGTGATCTGTCTGAAGTTTCTCGTCCAGATGCCCGCGCCTTGTATGCCCAGCTCATCCAAACTCATCAGCAGCTCCTGCCCCGGTTCGCCGTTGAAATAATCCATCAGCTGCTCCGAATCATCGAACAGATAAGGAACGCTGACCATACTGAATTTGGGAACGAAATTGGCGTAGAGCGACGTCGACAGCGCCAGCATATCCAAGGAGCCGGCTCCCAGCTGCTTCACCGCCGCCGAAGGATCGGCCCCGTAAAGGGTGCCGTTCGGGAATACTTCGATCTTGATGGTGCCGCCGCTTTTTTGTTCCACCACTTTGGCAAGCTCTCTGGCCGCAACCGTAATGGAAGCCGTGTCCGGATCGGGTGTGGACAGACGCAATGTCACGCTGCTCGCCTCTTTGGACGAGCCTGCCTGCCCGGTATTGCCGGTGTCGGCCGATGCGCCGCCGCCTGTATTTCCGGTGTTGCCTCCATTGCCCGAGTTGCCGCCGCAAGCCGCCAGCGCCATGCCCAGAAGAGCAACCAAAGCCATGCTAAAAATTTTTTCCACTCTTTCATCCCCCCGTACCATCGGAATAATTTCAAATAATGCGCTTACAGAATACGCTTTCAAATCCATGAAACGAGTTTGTTCGGGAATCGAAACTGGCTTGCTATTTGGAACTTCATCCGCCGGATATTTGAAGTATAGCATTATCCGGTAATAAATTTCAATATAACAAAAATAAATTATGAAATTTTATTTCAACATCGTGAAACAAAAAACCGTCCGCTCGGGACGGCACACATTTAAATTTTGCGGTTGATCGTGGAGTTCCTGGTTTTCTCTATGCGCTGCAAGTACTTGCCGTAATCGGTATGCGAGATGCCGGCAAACAACGTATCGATGATCGTGAGCTGGGCAATCCGGGAAGCGATGGCGTCCGTTCGAAACATCGTTTCATTCGCCGCGGTATATAAATGAATGTCGGCCACACGGGTAAGCGGAGACCGGGAGAAATTCGTGATGGCGATAATACAGGCCCCTTGTTCTTTCGCCAATTTGGCCGCATGAATGACGTCCTTATTGGAGCCCGTGTGGGAAACCACGATGACCACATCACGCGGCGTCAGTACGCTCGCGGACATGGATTGAAGAAATATGTCGGTGTATACGAGGCATTTGATGCCGATTTTCAAAAATTTGTGCTGCGCGTCCAGCGCTACGGCCCCTGAAGCGCCTGTTCCGTAAATCTCGATAACCCCCGCTCCTTCAATGGCGCGGACGGCTTTCTGAAGCTCTTCGTCACTGCATACGTCCAGAGAGTCATACAGCCCCTGGATATTCGCCTGAAAAATTTTTTTCTTAATGGCCGCGATGTCGTCTTTCTCATCGATGACCTCGACGATTTGCCGATCGGTCGCCACGACCTCCTTGGCGAGGCTGATTTTCAGGTGCTGGAAGCCTTTGTAGCCCAGCCGCTTGCACAGCCGAACGATCGATGCCTCGCTGGCCCCGCTGCGCTCCGCCACATCGCCGATGGACAGATGAATAATATCGTCGTAATGGGACTGAATATAATCGGCCACTTTGTATTCCGTGGCGCTCAATTTCGCATTATTGGCATGTAAACGCGAAGCAAAACTCAAGGTTTGATTCACCTGAATAGGCCCCATCTTCCGCTCTCCCTTCAAATCATCCTTCTTCCTATGATGAAATAAAGTTTCATAAAATGCAAGCGCGTTCTTGGAGCCATTCAAGCCGTACTTCCTTCCACCAGTTCAACGGGCAGGTAGGTCTCATGCGGCAGATCTCCGAATTGCCCCTCAATCTCCTTGATCAGCAAATCAATCGCGCTTTGGGCGATAAGTGAAATCGGCTGCCGAATCGTCGTCAATTCCGGCAGCAGCATCAGTGCCGTTTCCGTACCGTCGTAGCCCACCACTTTGATCTCATCCGGTATGCTCTTTCCCCGCCTTCTTGCTTCAGATATAAAAGAAGCGGCCTGCAGGTCGTTGCTGGCAAATACGCCGTCAACCTGGGGATATTCATCAAAAATCCGCCGGATAACGGTTTGATTCTCCTTTTGATCGAACGGAGCGTTGACCTCGAAAATGACGGGCTCCTTGCCATGGCCGGCCATAGCTTCCTCATAGGCCTTTCTTCGGAGGCTTGCCGGCGTATCCATTTCCATGGGGCTGTTAATGTGAACGATATGCTTGCAGCCTCTGGAGAACAACAGCTCCGTTGCCATTTTGCCGCCCGCATAGTTGTCCGAGCCGACCACAGGAATCGTGTCCGATAAATAACGGTCGATCGCCACAACCGCGATATTCTGTTTGTTGTAGCTGAGAATTTCCCGGTTATAGTGGGCCGCCGCAATGATGCCGTCCACCTGGTTGCGCATCAGCATGTTCACATAATTCTCTTCTTTATCGATTTGATTCAAGCTGTTGCAAAGCAGTACTTTGTACCCCATGGAAGCACAGATGTTCTCGATATGAAAAGAAAGCTCGCCGAAAAACGGATTGCTGGTCGACGGAATGATTAATCCGATCAGGTTGGTTCGCTTGTTAAACAAGGAGCGCGCCAAATCGTTCGGAAAATAATTGAGCTCATTCATCGCTTTGCAGACCCTGTCTTTTGTTTCCTGGCTAATGTAGCCCCGGTTGTTCAACACCCTTGACACGGTTGTAGGTGAAACGCCGGCCCGGCTGGCGACATCTCCGATTTTAGCTTTCATAATGTTTCCCCTGACTTTTCGAAACTTCTCGTTACCTCCAGTCATTTTATCATGCGAAACGTATTTTGTAATCTATGCCATGCGGTGCAAGAGCCGGCAGCCCGCGTGAGCGGATTGCCGGCTCTTGGTTGTGCGATAACCGGTTCAGCGAATATCCCATTTGCGGAACGACTCGATCCGGCAGCTTCCGTCGAGCGCGTAAGCACGGATACCGAGGGACTCTTGTCCGGGGTAGATGCGGCCTGTCATGACCTTGCGGCCGTCCTGGAGAAATACCTCGACGGAGGATTTGTCGACGAATACCCGTAATTCAAGCCTTCCCTCCTCCAGTGCGACCGAAGTCCGGCGTTCCCCGCCTAGGCCGATGCCCGACCGGTCACGGTTGAACCGGAACAGCTGCTCGTCCGGGCGGTAAGCGAGAACCGTCTCCTCCTCACCGTTGACCCGCAGCTTCAGCCCGAATTCTCCCGCCGACTCCGGCCGAAATACGACATGCAGCTCATAGCTGTCGCCGCTGACCTGCATATCCCGTTCACCGTCCACCTGCACATCCCGCACCTCGAATGGGTTGCACCGGTAATTCGCGATTTCCGCAACCGGCCGGAAACGCAGCTTGCCGTCGACCAGGACGGCTTCGCGCGGCAAAGTCATCGCCCCTGCCCAATGATGATCCTTCTGCGTCGGAATTTCCGTTTCCCATGTCTCCATCCAGCCGATCACGATCCGTCTGCCTTGCGGATCGACGGCCGTCTGCGGCGCATAGAAATCGAAGCCGTAATCGACCGGTTCGTACCCGTCATACGTGAACTTGCCGTTCGCCGCGTCCAGACTGCCGATCATATACGTGGTCGAGTGCAAATTGCGGTAATCGTCGCCTTGAGCCGGCATCCGCTGCGGCGACATGATCAGCACGTCGCGGTCCCCCAGCCGGAACAGGTCGGGGCATTCCCAGTTGTCTCCAAGCGTACCGTCGCTGCGTGCGATTTCGCCTGCGAACGTCCAGCTTTCCAAATCGTCGGAGCTATACAGGAGAATCAGGCCGTTGCCGTTCCCGTCATTTGAGCCCAGAACGACATAATAGCGGCCGTCCCGCTCGAACACCTTCGGATCCCGGAAATCCTTCCGGCTGACGCCCGGCGGTATTTGTGTCCGGTCGATGACCGGGTTGGAAGCCCATTTGGCGAAGCTGACGCCGCCGTCGTTCGACACCGCCAGGTTCTGCACTTCATAATAGTCGCTATTTGTACCCGCATCGCCCAGAATGTGGCCGGTATACATCAGGAACAGCTTGCCGTCCCGCTCGACGGCGCTGCCGGAGAAGCAGCCGTCCTTGTCGTACGGCTGATCCGGCACAATCGCGATCGGCCAATATTCCCATTTTATCAGATCGCTGCTGACCGCATGCCCCCAGTGCATCGGCCCCCAGAACGGCTTATAAGGATAATGCTGGTAGAACATATGGTAACGCCCGCCATAATAGATGAAGCCATTCGGATCGTTCATCCAGCCGAATTCACTCATCAGATGATAAGTAAGCCTGTATTCCTGCTTCAACAGGTGTTTGTTCTCCGCGATAAAGCTGTCTGCGAGCGTATTCGTATAACTCATACTCATTTGTCATTCACCTTTGACCGTTTTATTTAATGGAGCCTTGCATGACACCTTGGATAATGTATTTCTGGGCGAACAGATAAACGACGAGAATCGGCAGCACCGCGAGGATCAGACTGGCCATAAGCGGTCCGTAATCCACGGCGTACGTGCCGAAAAAATAAAAGGTCGAGAGTGGAAGCGTCCGCTCTTCCGGCTGGACGAGCACGAGGGACGGCAGCAGAAAATCGTTCCAGATCCACAACACATTAAGAATGCCGATGGTTGCAGTAGTAGGCGTCAACACAGGCAGCACAATCCGGAAAAAGGTTTGCGTCCGCGTGCATCCGTCGATCAGCGCAGCTTCCTCCAGCTCCGCCGGAATGCTCTTGACGAAGCCGTGATAAATAAAAACCGCGAGCGGCGTGCCGAAGCCGGCATACATGTAGATGAGAGCCCACTTGCTGTCAAGCATGCCGATCGTGCCGTAAATTTTGACCAGCGGAATCATAATGGCCTGAAACGGAATGATCATGGACGCAACCATCAGGAAAAACGTGTATTGGTTGAGCTTTCCCGCATTCCGCACGAAATAATGCGCCGTCATCGCGGCAAGCAGCCCGATCAGGGCGACGCTGACGATCGTCACAATGAGCGAGTTCGTGAATGCGGACATAAACGACATTTTATCGAACGCATTCCGGTAGTTGTCAAGATTGAAAGAGGCCGGAAGCCCGAGCGGGTCCGAAGTGATTTGCCCGTTCGGTTTAAATGAATTGAGCAGCAGCAGCAGGAACGGAAAAACGATCGTCGCGAGCAGCACGGAGAGGCCAGCTGTCTTCAGGCCGCCCGATACTTGCGCTTGTGTCTTCATTATGCCTCTACCTCCGCCTTCTTGCTGAAATAAACCTGCAGAATGGTCACCGTTGCCACCAGCAGGAACAATACGAATGCCTCGGCTTGGCCGAGTCCGTAATCACGTGCCCGGAACGCCTGCTCATAGACGTGCATCGACACCATCTCCGTCGATTTGAACGGACCGCCTTTGGTCAGCGTAAGGTTCAGGTCGTATACCATGAACCCATTGCGCAGCGACAGAAAAATGCAGACGATGAAGGACGGAACCATAAGCGGCAGCACCATTGTGCGCATCTTCCTCCAGCCGTTTGCACCGTCTATGCCGGCGGCTTCGAGAATATCTTTCGGCACGTTCATGAGGCCTGCCACGTAAATGACCATCATGTAGCCGGCATATTGCCAGACCGTCACGACAGCGAGCGCCCAGAATGCCTTATCGGGGTCTGCCAGCCACGAAGTGGAGAACAGCGGGATGCCCGCCTTCTGGCCCATGTACACAAAAACGTTCGAGAACAAAAACTGCCAAATGAAACCGAGTACGATACCGCCGACCAGGTTCGGGATGAAGAAGCCTGCGCGGAAAAAGTTTTGGCTTTTCATGCCGCTTGTCAGCGCATAGGCGAGCAGAAATGCCACCGCGTTGACGAGCAGCACGGTTACCCCCACGTATTTCAAGGTGAGGACGAAGGAACCCCAGAACTTGGCATCCTTAAAAACACCCAAATAATTTTCGAAGCCTACGAATGTACTGTTGACCGAAATCCCGTCCCAGTCGGTAAACGTAAGGTAGATGCCGTATAGGAACGGAGCGATCATAACGGTAAGAAACGCGAACAAAGTCGGTCCGGTAAACAACAGTCTTGTGCGAAGACGCTGCCACAGCCCTTTCTCCGAAATCATGATATATCCCTCTCTCATGCAATGGAATCCAGATGAAGAAAAGCAAGCAATGGATAAGACGTTGTCCTATCCATTGCCCTTTTTCTTTTGGTATGTCGATGGATAGAGCTGATTACTTCACGGCTGTCCAATACTCTTGAATCTCTTTGAACACGGTTGCGCGGTCGGCTGCGTCAGCCAAATACTTCTGCATCGACGCACCGACCTTTGCCCAGTGATCGGCAGGCAGCACGCTCATGGAATCCTGCGTTTTGCCTTCGGCGATATATTGCGCAAGCGATTTGGAAAGCGGATCCGCCGGCTCCAGCGTAATGTTCTTGAACGCGGTAATGATGTTCGCCTTATTTACGAGGAAGTCCTGGCCTTTCTCGCTGTAGACCATCCACTCCAGGAATTTCTTGGCCGCGGCTTGCTGTTCCGGGGTGGCCGCTTCTTTGTCGAGCACCAGTCGTTTCGATACCGCCGCCGATACTTGCGTGTTGCCGAAGTCGTCCGGGTTGTTGCTAAGCGGCACCGGCAGAAAACCGTATTGGCCGTTCGCAGTGTCGAAGCTTTTGATTTGCGGCCATACCCAGTTGCCCTGGAACAGGATGCCGACTTCGCCTTTGCCGATCAATTCGCCGGTACGCTCATACGTACCTGCCAACGGTGATGCTTTGTCCATGTTGTATTTTTTCATGACGTCAAACGTATCGAACAAACCGTTGAATACGGCGTTGCCCGCCAAATCGGCTTTGCCAGCCTTCAGGTCTTCAATAAATTGCGCGACGGCTTTCGGATCCGTCGATTGGCTGGCATAAGCGAGCGGCAGGTAATGCGCGCCGAGCGACCAGTCCATCGGTCCGATGACGAGCGCCTTTTTGCCGGACGCTTCGATTTTTGCAAAAAGCTCTTCGAGTGCTTGCGTCGTGTTGATGGTCGACGGGTCGAAGGAGCCGCCTACCGCAGCATCGACTACCTGCTTGTTATAAATGAAGCCATAGCCTTCGATCGCAAGCGGGAACGCGTAGTTGACGCCGTCGAACGTCGTCAGGTCCGTACTGCGGTCGACGCGGTCGGCCATCCATTTCTCATTCGTCAGATCGAGAACGCGGTCTTTGAATTTCTCCACATCGCCCGTATCCAGCATCGTGATCGTCGACGGGTTGCCCGCTGCATAGAGCGCGGAAGCTTTCTCAAACGGCGATTGTCCCGCAGGAACCGGAATAATTTCGAGCGTGATGTTAGGGTTGTCTTCTTTGAACGATTTGGCGGCTTCCTCCAGCTGGGCCTGAATTTCGCCTTTTGAATTAAGCAAAGTGATTTCAACCGGAGCGGCTTCCGCTTCCTTGCTGCCCGCATTCGCAGCGGCTTCGGTGCCGTTGTTACCGGCTTCCTTGTTGCCGCCTTCCTTGTTGCCGGCGTTGCCGCAAGCCGACACGACTAGCATGATGACCAGCGAAAGCAGCAGCGTTTGAATGGCTTTACCTTTGTTCACTTGGATCGTCCCCCGATACGTTTTTATGAAAGCGATTTCCAAACCGCTAACATTAAACATTATAAAATGAGGAATCCTGTGTGTCAACCGGTTGACATGTCAACCGCATAACATATTTTTCGCACACAATACCAGCCCGCCGTTTCGGTCATAATTCAGCGGGTTCTTACTTTGACGGGTGTCTAAGTGGTTCCGAACTTCATGATCGGTCCGTGCAAAATCCAAACAGCCCGTCCCTTTACCAAGGGCGGGCTTATTTTACATCGAGCATTCAATTGCCGGGCAGTTACGGTTCAAGCGAATTATACTTCAACCCGAGCGGCAGCGGCGCGGGACGTTCGACCGTAGACCCGATATAGACGTGCCGGTCCCATTCCGACGCTTCGAATATGCCGAGCGATATGTCCAGCACATGGCGGGCCAACCGGCCGTTTGCCCGGTTGGTTCTTCCCGTCCGGATCGCATAGGCCATATCCGCAACGCCGATTCCGCGGCTGTCTTCCTTAAAGCCGTGGGTAAGCGGCATCGTGACCGTCTCGGAGCTCGGAAATTGAATCCTGAGCTCGCTCTCAAAATCGGGCACCGGGCCGAACAGGTTCGGGTCGGGAACCGACAGATTGCCTTCCGTTCCGTAGATTTCCAGCCTCGGCTTATAGCCGAACCCCTCTTTCGCAGCCTGCAAGCTTGCGACGACACCGTTATGAAAATCCAATGTCGCCGTCACGTTGGTCGGAGCCCCTACCCGAACGGTTTCCCCAAAGCTCGGGGATCTCGGATTTTTTACGGTTATTTCTTCGTAAAGCTGCTGTGCGGAGCCGGTGACCCTGCGCACGGGTCCCAGCATGGCGATCATCGCCGTCAAATAATAGGGTCCCATATCCATCAGCGGATCGCCGCCGAGCTTATAGAAATTCCGGAAGTTCGGATGCATGCCTTCGGCGTAATTGCCCATCATGATCGTTCCGCTTGCCGCGTACGGTTTGCCGATCCATCCGTCTTCGATGAGCTTGATGCAGGTCTGGATGCCCGCGCCGAGGAACGTATCGGGCGCGCATCCGACCAGCAGCCCCTTGGATTCGGCGAGCGCAATCACCTCATCGGCGTCCGCGCGGTTCAGCGCAAAAGGCTTCTCCGTATAGACGTGCTTGCCCGCGCCCAGCGCCTGCAAATTAATGCTCGCATGCACAGCCGGCGCCGTGAGATTAAGCACGATTTCGATTTCCGGGTTCGCCAGAAGCTCTTCAACCGTGCACGCTGCGGGAATATCGAATTCCTCCGCCCGTTTCCGCGCCAACTCGGGCACCAGATCCGCCACCGCGGCTACTTCCACCAAATGATCGAAGACTCTGGTGCAATTTTTCAGATAAATGCCGCTTATGACTCCGCATCCGATCACGCCAACTTTGACTCTCTGCATACCGATTCGCATCCTCCGTTTCAATGGGTAGTCTTGCCTTTTCATAGTGTACCAAATCATACAAGAATACGCTTCCAAAATATTGGGGCCGCGAGCATTCGAGAATCCTCATACGATATGAGTATTGGTAACAGAAGTGGAGCGATCACAAAAGCCACCGTTATGTGACTGGGCATAATCGCCATAGCAGTCTCCAACTTAGAACAGTCCCCGGTCGATGAATGGACAACAAAAAAACCCTTATCTATCAAGGGTTTTCGGCTTGTTATGTATGGTGCGGTAGAGAGGACTCGAACCTCCACGGGCGTAAGCCCACTACCCCCTCAAGATAGCGTGTCTGCCATTCCACCACTACCGCACGTATAAAGTTTCTTCCTAATAAGATGCACCGTTGTCTTCGAGGGAGAAAACAATGGTGAGCCATGAAGGACTCGAACCTTCGACACCCTGATTAAAAGTCAGGTGCTCTACCAACTGAGCTAATGGCTCATACTCGTAAGGATGATGGTGACCCGTAGGGGATTCGAACCCCTGTTACCTCCGTGAAAGGGAGGTGTCTTAACCCCTTGACCAACGGGCCATATCGGAATGAGTGCAACGCCGCCGCGATTGCGACAACAAAAATGATTATACCGGACTGGCTTGTTGAATGCAAGCATCTTTTTTTATTTTCCGCAATTTCTCGTCGATCATACGCGAATCGGGCAAATAAAAAAGACCGATGTCAACGGCCTTCCGTTGTCTTGCGCTGCCATTGTAATAATGGCGGAGAAGGAGGGATTCGAACCCTCGCACCGCTTGCGCAGTCTAACCCCTTAGCAGAGGGTCCCCTTGAGCCACTTGGGTACTTCTCCAAGATAGTGGCTCCCCGAACAGGACTCGAACCTGTGACAACTCGATTAACAGTCGAGTGCTCTACCAACTGAGCTATCAGGGAACGTCGCGAAGTGACAAGAACTAATTTATCACGATTCGATTTTGAAGTCAAGCGTGAACAATTGTAATTTTCCGCCGCATTTTCCGCATGCATAGCGGTCCGGATTCATCTTCCTTTTCCGCAAATACTCGACCCCGCACGACCGGCATTTCAGCATGAACTTGAGCGGCATAGGCTTGCGCTGCGTCCGTTCCGGAAGCGATTTGCAGAACCGGCTGCCCCCTACTTTGGCCAGCAAGACCTTGAAATCCGCATCCCTGTGCCGGTACCCGCGCCGCATCAGATGCAGGTGGTAGTGGCACAGCTCGTGCTTGATGATTTTCTCGGTTTCCTCCGTGCCGTACGTCTCCAGTTGGTAAGGACTGATCTCGATATCGTGCGTCTTCATGAAATACCGGCCGCCGGTCGCCTTCAGCCGCCGGTTGAACGTGGCCCGGTGCCTGAACGGCAGGCCGAAGCTGTCCAACGATATTTTCTCAACCCACAGCTGCAAGGTTGCATTATCCATTATGTCCGCATTCCCCTAAATCCCCGCTTCCGGCCACTCGAATCGCGCACCCGGACAACGGCTTGATACTTGAATTTATAAGCCCTCATGCGCTACACTGTCAAGTAGGTTTTATCCGTACGCGACATTGTGAATTGTCAAGACGAGGGGAGTTCGACCGTTCATGCCGATGATGCGTTATATTGTAATGAAAGAACAAGACGGGCTGTCGTTCGTGGAAATGCCCGAATCGCACGCCTACCAGCTTAGCGCGCTCAATCTTCGCCTGCACAAGGAGCTCGACAAACTGACCGCCGATAATGTGCCCGCGCTGCCTTATGCGGTGGCCGAATGCGCCGATCTGGAGCTTCACGACGAATCCATTCCGGTTATCGGCGGCCTCGACTACATGAATGAGCTGGAGCGCCAATTCTCCGCCGTCCGTGAGCAGGCCTATCCGCTCGTGTCGCTGCTGACCGAGATCCGCGCCCTGCAGGCGCAGCTCGAGCAATGGTACGAGGAGGAGCTCGACGCCTAGTCCCGCCACCCTGCAGCCATCCCCCGGCATCCGCCGAAAATGTTCCGTCCGCACGCTGGACCTGCACGGACATTCGCCCACTCCCATATGCTGATCATATATTAGCATTCCCGGAGGAGGACGATCGCTATGCCGCAATGGCTCTGCAACCAGTTGATGCGGGCATTCCAGAAAAAAGACCGCCGGCAAATCCGTCTGCTGAACGATTGCTGGTTCTTTTACCGGACGAAGCCGCAAACCGAGCCGGGCGACCAATCGGCCGGCTACCTGCCCTGACCTTAAGGACGTCATGACAAATGGAGAAAGGCTGCCCGCCGGTTGCGCACCGGTTCGGCAGCCTTTCATTTTCGGTAAAACTCGGGTTAAAAGCTGTTCCACTGCGTCACTTCGTCCACCGACAAACGTGGGGTCGGGCGGCCTGGCTCCGCCGCTTTGCCGACCGCTACGAGCATCACCGGCACATACGTCTTCGGCACGTTGAAGGCTTCCACCAAGCGGTCCGCGTCGAAGCCGCCCATCGGCACCGTGTCCAGCCCTCTGGCTTTGGCCGCAAGCATCAGCTGCATCGCCACCAGGCCGCCATCGACGAGCGCGATGTCCTTTTGTCGTTCCGCGCCCATACCACCATAGGCTTGCACGGATCTTTCGGTCATCGCTTCAGCGACATCCGCCGGCATATAGCCCATCTCAACCCCCCGGCCATAGATCGTCTCCGCCCGTTTATACGCCTCCCGATCGCCGAGAATGGCGATGATGGCCGACGCTTCCGTCACCTGCTTCTGGTTGAAGGCGATCGGCTTCAGCTTCTCCTTCACCGCCTGATCGTCGATGACGAGAAAACGCCACGGCTGCAGGTTCGACGACGACGGGGCCTTAACCGCATCGTCCAGCAATTCCTTGAGCTCGTCGCGGGACATTTTGTAAGACGGATCGTAAGTGCGGACGGAATGCCGTTCCCGAATCACCTCGAAAAAGTCGACGCCGTTCTTTATTTGAGTCATTGCCATTATAAGTTCCTCCCAGCCAAATCGGATTTGTTTATTATGTGTGAAAACATGCACAGTTATCTATATAGGAACACCCGGAAGCTGCAGTCTTCCAAGGGATCGCCTTTACGATACTGAGCTTTCAATAACTCAGTTTAAAACCAACAAAAATGCTGTTCTGCGCTACAACTGTAATCAATGTAGTCACAGTATAATCCTGTCATAACGTTTTGTCAACTGCTCACCTAGAGTAAGCAACAGTACGAACTTGAGAGACCGTTACTTTTTCTTGGTCCGAAACCAGGTGATCAGGGAAAGAACGAACGCTACTCCGACGATTGCCGCCGGCAGCATCCAGGGTGATTGAATCACAACACTCGATTTCCACGGTAATGGAAGTCCCATGAACATTATGCCAGCCCCTTTTTATTTGGCTTGCCAATCAGGGAAAGCAACAATATAACTGCCGGAACAATAAGATACAGCGGCACCCATACGACGTTCGGGAGGATTTCGATCCCGACGTGTAAATGTTCGGAAAAGTTGTCGGCCATCGTCATCCCGATTGCATAGGCGGATCCCGCGATTATCCAGATTGCGGCATGGTTTTGGGTCGCCGCGCCGGTCAGCTCGCGAATACAAAGAAAAGCGGCAAACAAATGGACGGACATTTTAATGAATACCGTGCACATGAAGTACAAGGCGCCAAGCGCGTCAAGATTTTCCAAGAAATCCGCTATGCTGGACAGCTTCAATATCGTAAAGGCGGGGAAAATCATCTCTTTGAACACATGCTCTCCCAAAGCCGTAATGGCCAACAGATCAAAAAGCGCAATAAACAAACCGGCGAACAGGGTGGCTCCAACGCTGATCTTCCCCAGATGTCCCCGTTTGTTCAGCATAAACCAGAACGCGGCCATCTCAATGCTTTGTCCGTAGGTTTGCGTGATGCCGATGGGCCATACGTTTTCCGCCACTCTTCCAACTCCCTCGCCCAATACCGGCTGCAAATAATCGGCGCGCAGGCTGCCGGACGCCCCCAGCAGCACGGTTTCGAGCAAGATAAAACAAATGAGCACCGGCAACAGTACACCTGCGACCCGGCATAAGACCTCGATTCCCCCGTACATGACATAGACGACCACCATCATAAACGTGGCTGTGAAGAACCAAGGCGGTGTTTCGGGAAGGAGCGTCAGGGGAAGCAGGAACTTAAGATCGCTGATGCCCCGGCCCGCATCGTAAATGAACGCGACGGGATACAGCCAGGCGACCGTTGTTCCAAGCCAGTTTCCCAGCCGGCGGCGAAACCACCCGACCAGGGAAAGAGATCCGTTCAGTTTGGCGATCGCCGCATACCCGGCAATGATCAGCGCCCCGAGCAAGAACGACACCGACGCGGCGATCCAGGCATCCCGCCCGGCGCCGGAAGCAAATCCGAAAATAACCGTTGTTCCGAACTGATACAAAACCATCAGCGAGAACAACTGATAAGGTGAGATCATAATCATGGCCGGTCCTCCCGCTTCACGTCTTTTCCGACCAGCCCTGTCTGAAGAACCTTCACAGAAGCGGAAATGTCAACCTCAATGTCCGGAAACCTACTGTTCCAATTGTGAGCGTATAAGGTTCGCCATGCATCAGGATAGCGCCTGTAGACGGCTTGTCCGAAGCCCAAAATGTCCGAGCGCAGCTTTTTTTGCACCTTCCCGCACATCATTTCAACTCTTTGCCGGATGACGTCCGCAAATAATGTCCTAAGCAGACCAATATTATTCGGATCGCCCAGCACGAGATCCGAGGCGTTCTCCGACACATTCAGCGATGCCGATAAGTCAAGCTTCATGCGAATGTCGCCGTTCCGCATAACGGGGGTCATTTTGCTGCGCACGGTGCCGATTTCGGCGCTTACATACCCTCCGCCCGACTCTTCCGGAATATTCACGGTAATGACGCCTTCCCTCATCTCGTTGAGGACCCACATCAAACCGCGAGTTTCTTTCTCGTTCAACCATCCGATCAGCCGGTCCTCCCGGAAAACCGCCGTCCCTTTGCCCGTCATGAGACTTTGTGCCTTCTTCGAATCGGACTCGTCCCTCTTCGAGGGAACTATGGTGATTTGCGGCGCATACGGCTCCTCTCCCTCGTCCATCAGCATGGTCAGAAAACGTCCGAGCCTGACAGACGTGCCCGTGCCGATCTTCATCTCTTCCTTCATGATTTCCGAAGCCAGCTTCTCGAGTTTAGGCTTGAATTCAAGCACTTCCGCGGCTTCCTTCCCGGTGACCAGAATATAACTGTTAAGCTGGGATTGCCTGTTCCGCTCGAAAAAATCAAGGATCGGCATCACGCCTTTCCTCGCCAGCTTCTCTCCGATGACGATGACCCGATTGTGCGAAAAGAAAATTTCCCGGGGAAGCTTCCCCTGAATGTTGCGGTAAGCTTCCATAACGGTCTTTCCCTGCTCGGAGACGACCCAACCGGCGGTCGTTTCCAATTTGGACTCGCCTCCTCCTCCTGTCATGGAAGACGTACCGACGAGCCTGGGCACCGCTATAATCAGCGTCAAGCGAATGGAGCCGTTTTCCGTTAAATCCATGCCGGTTGCAGTTACGATAGCGATATCGTTTACTTCCGTTCTTCCCCAGCACCCCGTCAGAAAAGAAACAACGAGGATGGAAGGCACAATTCGTTTCAGGAAAACCGGCATCCGCGATGGTTCCTTTCGTTATTTGCTGTTATTTCCGTTAGCCGTTAGCCGCTGTCCCCGTTTCCACCAAGGCACACGGAACAGGACATCCTTCAACTTTTTGGCGTCCATGGGAGACAGGGGGGACAGATAAGGCACGCCAAACGACCGCAATTTCGACAAGTGTACAAGCAGCGCGAGCAATCCGAGCAGAATGCCGTAAAGGCCAAGTGTGCCTGCCAGAATCATCAGGGGAAAGCGTAATAGTCTAACCGCCAGACCTTGGGTATACGACGGAAAAATAAACGATGCAATGCCTGTAAAGGATACAACGATCACAAGCGAAGCCGATACGAGGCCCGCCTGCACGGCGGCCTGCCCGATGACCAGCGCTCCTACAATGCTCACAGCCTGCCCTACCGGACGCGGCAAACGGATCCCCGCTTCTCTCAGACCTTCAAATGCGAGCTCCATGACAAAAGCTTCCACTATGGCGGGAAACGGTACCGCTTCGCGTGAGGAAGCGATGCTGAGCAGCAGGCTTGTCGGCAGCATCTCTTGATGCATGGTCGTTACCGCGATATACAAGGAAGGAAATACAAGCGCGCTGAACGACAGCCAGTAGCGGAGCCAGCGCGTCGCGGTCGCCACTATGTAATGCTGGCTGTAATCCTCGGCTGCCTGCAGCATCTCGAATGCAGTTGCAGGAGCCACGAGTATGAACGGTGTGTTATCGACCATAATGACCACGCGGCCCTCCGCAAGCGCAGCGGCAGCCCGGTCCGGCCGCTCGGTCGTCATCAGCTGAGGGAAAATGGAGTGGCGGTTATCCATGATCAGTTCTTCAATATACCCGCTCTCAAGAACCGTTTCCAGCCGAATGCCCCGAATTCTGGCTTTCACCTCATCGACAAGCTTTGGCTCAGCGACTCCTTCGATGTACATGATTGCCAATTTAGTACGTGATAGCCTGCCGACCTGCAGCGATTCACTTTTCAGCTTCGGCGTTTTGAGCCGGCGCCGAATCAGGGTGGCATTGATCTGCAAGCTTTCCGTAAAGCCGTCCCTCGGCCCCCTGATAACCGGTTCGGTTGCCGGCTCTTCTACGGCCCTTGTTTTTAACGAACTCATTCCTACCAAGAGACACCCGGGCGAGCCGTCGACAAGCAGCAAAACCTCTCCGCTTATTACCGCTTCCGCCGCCTGATCCTCCCGCATCTGCTTGCTGATTCTTTCTGCCGGCAATACCGTGTCAATCAGCCACGACATCACGTCGCCTTCCCGCTCCTGATCAGGCCGGCCGCACGACATGAGCGGCTGAAGCAACTCGGCCTCGATTCGCTTGTCATCCGCCATGCCGTCCATAAATACGAGAAGCGCTTCATTTCTGCCGCCCAAGCGGAAGTCTCGAAACACGACGTCATCGCAACGGTCGAAAATGACTCGAAAACGCGCTTGATTCTCACTCAGGCTTCCCGAGATGACCGTTTGACCGTTATGCATCGCTGCCCCCTCTCCGGCACCATTCCTGTTAAATTTGAGGTGTATTATGCCCTTGATATTGACATAAAAATCATTTGATCAGGCTTCCTCAACAGCGGGAGAACAAGTCGCACAAAAACACCCCTTGCAACGGCAAGGGGCTCGGTATATGAAAAAAGACGCAGGGCCTAATCAGCCCGTGCGTCCCGCCAAATCCGCGATCGTATGCTTGCCGAGCACCTCGAGCATGGACCGGTCCAGCTCCTCCGAAATGTCCCGGAATGCCGCTTTCATATCCTCACCGAACGGATGGCAGCCTGCGGCGTCCCGCATGCCGGCGCACACGGACTGCTCCATCTGCAAGGCTTGGTACACCTCGGCCAGCGTCAGCTCCTCCGGTCGTTTCTTCAATCGGTAGCCGCCTTCGCGGCCTTCCCGGGTTTCCAGTATGTTTTCCTTCGCCAGCTTCGCCAAAATTTTGCGCAGCAGCGTCGGTTCGGATTGCAGATGCCGGGCAATGTCGCAGCTCGGGCACAGGTTGCCGCGCTTCGCCAGAACGACCAAAGCCTGCAGCGACAAGCCGAACCATTTGTGGCTTGGCGAAATACCCGCCGCTTTTTCGTTGATCATGCGTGAAGCCCCTCCCCCGCTGCCTGTTCTCTACAGAAAATTGTACCGTGAAAGGGCTTCACCGGCAAGAGGCTATTAATCGGGCTTGCGCATCGTCAGGCCGACCCGGCCTTTCTTGGGATCGACGGTCAGCACCCACACCGTGACGTTGTCGCCGACGGAAACGACGTCCATCGGGTGTTTGACGAATTTGTCGCTAAGCTGGGAAATATGAACGAGTCCGTCGTTCTTGATGCCGATGTCGACGAAGGCGCCGAAGTCGATCACGTTGCGGACAGTGCCCTGCAGCTTCATGCCCGGCGCCAAATCCTCCAGCTTCAGCACATCCGTGTGAAAAATCGGCGGCGGCAGCTCCTCGCGCGGATCCCGCCCCGGACGGCGCAGGCTGTCGAGAATATCGCGAAGCGTTGGCACGCCTACATCGAGCCGGGACGCGACGGTTTCGGGATCGACCTGCTCCAGCTTCGCGTTCAGCACCTTCGTGCCGAGCGCGCCCAGCTCAAGCCCCAGCTCCTGAAACAGCTTCGCCACCACGCCATACGACTCGGGGTGAATCGGCGTCCGGTCGAGCGGGTTGCGCCCTTCGGGAATACGCAGGAAGCCGATGCACTGCTCGAACGATTTCGCGCCGAGCCGCGGCACCTTCTGCAGCTCCCCGCGTTCGGCGAATTTGCCGTTTTCCTCGCGGTATTTCACGATATTTTTGGCGATGGTCGCGTTTACGCCGGCCACATAGGACAGCAGCGACGGCGAAGCGGTGTTGACGTCCACGCCGACATGGTTGACGGCCGATTCCACGACGCCGCCCAGGCTTTCGTCCAGCCGCTTCTGGCTGACGTCGTGCTGGTACTGGCCTACGCCGATCGCTTTCGGCTCGATCTTGACGAGCTCGGCGAGCGGATCCTGCAGACGCCTTGCGATCGAGACGGCGCTGCGTTCGGCCACGTCGAGCGAAGGAAACTCCTCGGCGGCGAGCTTCGAAGCGGAATAGACGCTCGCGCCCGCTTCGTTGACGATGATGTATTTCAGCTCGCTGTTTTTACGTTTGGAGATCAGTTCCGCTATGAACTGCTCGGTCTCGCGGGACGCGGTGCCGTTGCCGATAACGATCAGCTGCACGCCGTATTTGTCGATAAGGCCGTTGATCAGGCGCTCGGCTTCGGCGATCTTGTTGTTCGGCGGCGTCGGATAAGAGACGGCCACCTCCAGCAGCTTGCCGGTGTCGTCCACAACGGCCAGCTTGCAGCCGGTCCGGAATGCCGGATCGACGCCGAGCACGACCTTGCCTTTGACCGGCGGCTGCAGCAGCAGGTTGCGCAGATTGGCGGAGAAAATCGTAATCGCATGCTCCTCCGCCTTCTCCGTCAGCTGGCCGCGCACCTCGCGCTCGATCGACGGCGCGAGCAATCTTTTATACGCATCCTCAATGACGCGCAGCAGGATGTCGCGTACAGGCGAAGGCTGCTGGCTGCGAAAAATTTGGCGGCCGATATAATCGTGAATCCGTTCCGCCGACACCTCCAGCGCCACCTTCAGCACCTCCTCGCGCTCGCCGCGGTTAATCGCCAGAATGCGGTGCGGCGGCAGCCGGCGCACCGGCTCCTGGTAGCTGTAATACATTTCATACACCGATTCCTGGTCGGCGTCCTTGGCGGAGGTCATTACGACGCCTTGATCAAATGTATATTTGCGCACCCAGGCGCGGATTTTCGCGTCATCTGCGATGTTCTCGGCAACGATGTCCATCGCGCCCTGAAGCGCGTCCTCCGCCGTCGGCACGCCTTTCGCTTCGTCGACATAGTTGGCCGCCTCCTGAAGCGGATCGTCCTGTCTCGGCTGCCCGTAGAGCCAATCGGCGAGCGGCTCCAGCCCGCGCTCCTTGGCGGCGCTGGCGCGCGTCTTCCTTTTCTGCCGGTACGGCCGGTACAGATCCTCGACCTCCTGCAGCTTCGCGGATTGCTCGATCGAGCGCTTGAGCTCGTCGGTCAGCTTGCCCTGCTCGCCGATCAGCCGGATCACCTCGCGCTTGCGCTCCTCCAGATTGCGCAGGTAGCCGAGCCGTTCCTCGATGCTCCGCAGATCGTTCTCGTCGAGCTCGCCCGTCATTTCCTTGCGGTACCTGGCGATGAACGGAATCGTGTTGCCCTCGTCGAGCAGGCCGACCGCCGCCTTCACCTTCGTAATCGGAATATGGAGCTCCGCGCTCACCTGCTTCTCGATGCGCTGCCGCTCCGCGGCCTGCTGCTCGGGAGTGAGCGCGCCTTTCCCCGTCGTTTCTTCGCCGTCCCGCGGCTTCGCATGTATGTCCGCCATGAATTGTGCACCTTCCTATCGTGAATGAATCCCTATCATTGTCGCAGATTTTAACGGCTTTATCCAGCTTGAAGGCGATTTGAGACATGGAACCTTTCGGTTTTTCAAAAGAAAACTAAACGCCCGCCCCTCCTAGAACCAAATCGCAAAAAAGCGCCGAATCCTTGGCTAATGCCGGATTCAGCGCTTTTGAGTCGACCGCAATGCTTCGGTGAAGTGTGACACGCCCCGGGAGCTGCGCCCGTTGCCGGTTATACCGTCTTCACCGGGCCGGCGCGAACGGATTGCTCGCCATCTCGAACCCGATCGACGTCTGCGGCCCGTGACCGGGGTAGACCCTCACCTCGGGGTCAAGCTTGTACAGCTTGTTCCGGATCGAATCGTACAGGTCCGCCTCGCGGCCGCCCGGCAGATCGGTACGGCCGACCGATTGGCGGAACAGCACGTCGCCTGAAAACAAATGCTTGCCGCAATGGAAGCCGACGCTCCCCGGCGAATGCCCCGGCGTATGCAGCACGCGGAACGTAACGCCGATAAGCCCCAAAGTCTGGCCGTGCTCCAGCGCGTGCTCGGCCGGATCGGTCGTGAGCGGCTCCGTGACGTCCGGCCAGCGCGTTGATCCGTTCTTGCACGGATCGGTCAGCCAATCGGCCTCCAGATCGTGCAGATAGACCGGGCATCGCCACGCTTTCCTAGCCGCATCGACACCGCCGATATGGTCGAAATGCGCGTGCGTCAGCAGGATTGCCTCAACGGCCACGCCCAGCGTTTCCACCCTCCCCAGCAGCCGCTCCGGCCCCATGCCGGGGTCGACGACGACGGCATGCGACCGCGCCTCGTTCATGATCAAATAAGCGTTCGTTTGCAGCGGACCGAGCGCAAACGATTCAATGATAAGCTCCGCCATTACAGTCTTTCGATGAGCTCGCGCAGCTCACGCAAGATATGCGCCTGATAGCCCGTTCCTTCCCCGTAACGGCGCCCAAGCTCCGCACGCATCTCCGCCAGCTTTTCCTGATAATCGGCCGCTTCCCGGTCCGGATTCGCCTGCTTGAATGCGACCATAACCTCCTGAACACGGCTGGGGCGAGGACCCCATTGGCCCAGCACCGCGCCGCCGGTATCGGCAAAAATCACGATCGGTATCGCTTCGCCGCCCATCGTCAGGAACTGCCGCATCGTCTCCGGATGCTCCTCCTTGATGAGCACCTCCGTCGGAATGCCGCCGAATTCAAGCGCCCGGAATACAACCGGGATGTTTTTCACGACGTCTCCGCACCAATCGGCCATCAGAATAAGACAGCGCAAATCATCGCGGTTGTTAAGCGACTCGAAATACGCCTTGTCGTCTTCGCTCGGCCATTGAAATTCGTCGTACAGCGAGACGAACGTCTCTTTGTTGCGCGTCATGCCATCCACGAACTGACTCGGGCTGATGCCTTTTCCAAGCTTCTCGGCTACCGTTTTCGCCATTTCCGCGTCTCCTCTTTCCTTTAAGTTGATGATTGAAAAGATACCGGCTAGCCATATTGTAGCAAAAGCCGCCGTCCGTCTCAAACGACGGCAGCCCCAAACCGGCCGGCGCCGATTGAGAGAAACATAGATTCGCAGTCATGGCCTGACAAGCCCCCGCATAAACTGGCTGTAAGAACGATTACATAACGAGAGGTGTTGTCCATGTCCAGAATCGTCGTCGTCAGCAAAAAACAGCTCCGCATGGTTGCCGCCATGGCGCTGATCGTGGTGATTGCCGTCGCCTACACGCGTTGGGATCAATCAAGAGCAACGACCGGCGCGCCGGTCAAGCAGCGGGTCATCCACCTGGTGACCGGTGAATTCAAGAGCGTCGACAAGGACGGGAAGAAAATCGAGGCGTATCGTTGGGACCCGGGCACCGTAATCTTACAAAGAGGCGAACCGGTTCAACTCAGCATTACCGGAGTGAACGGCGAAAGCCATCCGTTCGTAATCGAAGGGCTCGGCGTTCGCGGCGAGGTGCGAAAGGGGCAAACCACCGTCGTCTCCTTCACGCCCGAGAAGCCGGGAACCTATCCGTTGCTTTGCCTGACGCATACCGATCGGACGACAAGCGGCCCCATGGTCGGCTACATCGTGGTGCTGTAAACGCTGTAAAACAAAAGTGCCCGCCGCTTCCCTGCGCGCATATGGTGTAGGCAGAGGAGAGTGGCAGCCGTGAAACAATCGAACGAGAAGCATCAAGCGAACTACCCGTCGGCGCGCAAAATCCGCAGGGCGTGCAGTCTGGAGCTGTACCGGACCGCCAAGCGGCTCAAGGTTTGGATCCCTCCGGACAAGATGGAAGCGGCCGAAAAGGTGTATGTCCGAAAGGTGGCGGAAAATATAATCTGGATCCACGAGCACCGGAGCAACCGCAAGAAGCTGTCGGACTGGTGGGAGGAGAACGTGAGCCCCGAGATTGCCGAGCTGTGGCAGGTCGACGCCAACCGGCTGGCCGACGCCTTTCGCGGCGCTTTCGGAGGGTAACCTCGAGGCAAGGCGCGTGATTCGCAGAAAAAGGCTGTGAGGCCGGCTGTTCGCATGCAGAGATGCGAAGCGCGGCCGCACAGCCTTTTGTCGCTGCGTGAAAACTTCAGCGTGAACGGATTGAACTCGGCGTCAGCCGATAACGGCGTACGTTTCTACGCCTGCCGGAATAAGGCGTACGCGGAACAGCCTGCCATCCCGGCTGAACAGCCGGAGCGTGTAGCCGACTTCGGTCAGCGTTTCGATCGTGTTGAAGCGGACGACGCCGAAACGGTCGAACGATGCCGTTGCTGCAAGCCGGTTGCCCCGGGACAGACGGGCAAAGAAGCCGGTCGTGTCGAACGGCACGCCGTTCTGCTGCACCCATACGACGGTCAGCCGGTTGAAGATCGGCGCGCTCGATGATTTGCGGTTGACGAGCGGCGCGGTACGCGGCGTTTTTCCCTTGCCGAAGCTGTACGGCTTCGGTTTGACGCGCGTTGAAACCATGGCGATCCCTCCTCTCTATTTCAGCTTATGCGGCAAGAGAGAGGAGGGATGGGACAAATTTCGCGTGTCTTCCGACTATTTCTCGGGTAATCATTCAGGATTCGCAGACGAGAATTCCGGGCGCGCAGCTCCCGGCGCGTGTTACGGCGCTGCATGGCGGCTGTCAGGCCACATGCTGCACGAAGGCTGGTCGAACCTCATTATTATAAGGCGCTCAGTTTTCTGCTTCCACAAGGCTGCTTAGCAACCGTCGGCAATCCCCGGCCGCTTGCTCCGCTTCGAGCGTCATGCCGAACCGGCGTCCGTTCGCGGGATTGTCCATGGCGCGCACCGCGCGTACGAGCTCCTCGTAGCGCGCGTACAGCGCCAGCGCCGACTGCGCGGCTTCGCGCGCGCGCCCGCTGTCGCCGGCTGCGAGCTTCGCCTCCGCCAGCCGCGCCAGCATGGCGACCGCTTCGGTCTGCTTCGCCTTATCGAAGCGGTCGCGTTCGAGCGCCAGCCGCATATACGCGGCGGCTCGGCGCTCGTCCCCGAGCTCGGCGGCGTTCCGGCCGAGCTCCCACAAGAGCGGCACGGACTGCGGCTCATAGCGCAGTCCGGCCGCGAGCAGCGCCGCGCGCTCCCGCGGCGGTGCCAGCGGTGCCAGCTCGAGGCGAATCCGGGTCCACGCCGGATTCGCCTCGAG
>NZ_CAUPYC010000049.1:0-32324 GCF_963515335.1 uncultured Paenibacillus sp.
ATTTGACGCGCTTTATTCAACTTTTCAAGAGGTTACTTTCCGAATCCATGTTGAAGTAAGCTTCGCCGGCGGTAGGCTCATACAGGCGGAGCAGGGTGCGGCCCACGGTCGATTTGCCGCAGCCGGATTCGCCCACCACGCCGAGTGTCTCGCCCTGGCGGATCGAGAAGCTGACGTCGCTGACGGCCTTCAACGTACGGCCCTTGCCCAAATGAAACTCCTTGCGGAGATTTTTGACCTCTAACAGCGGAACGCCCGTGCCCGAGCTCGTACTTCTGACGGAGCCGTTCGTTCAAAGACATGACGATTTTCGAGAAAAACCGCACGATATTTCATCGATTTTCTTCCGAATCCTGCTATACTTTCTTGTACAACTGCATGTTTGGGGAAAGGAATAGGGCGTGTGGGACACAAGGCAGGGGGTACCGGCAAGTTATCGGTTCGTTTCTCGCTCGGCCGGAAGCTGACGGCGGCTTTTTTGGCGGTGTCGCTGCTGGTCGGCGCGACGGGCGGGATCGCTTATTCTTTTCTCGAGCGGATGGACCGCAATTATTCGTCCTTGTTGAACAGGCAAACCGAAACGATCGAACGGGTGTCCGCCATTGCGACGGATACGCAGCTTCAAAGCAGCCTGCTGTTCGGTTACCTCGTAGAGCCGTCGGCCGATAAAGAGCAGCGGCTCGCGGAGGTTAACGGTCAGCTTGGCGCGCGGATCGGGGCGATGGCAAGCGCCGGCATGGGCGACGAGAAAGAAAAGGCGGTTCGCTCGCTTGCGGATTCCAACGAAACGTTCAAGCGGCTGCTTGCCAAGGTGACGGATTATGTGAACCAGAAGCGGCCGGACCTGGCCAAGACGGAAGCGCTCATGTGGTCCGTACCGTTGACCGACACGATGAACCAGGCGGCGCGGCAGCTGCTTGAGACGGAGAAAGCGGCGCTCGACCTGGAACTGACGCGGCACCGGAAGGAAGCGGCGGCTACCGTCAATATCCTGATTTTGACCAGCGGCGCCGTCTTGGTCATCGCGCTTTTGATCGGTTTCCTCCTGTCCAGGCTTATCGTCAAACCGATGAGGACGATGGTGCGGGCCGTGGGCGAAATGGCCGCGGGCGACTTGACCGTGGCTTCCGTCGAGGTGCGCAACCGGGATGAGATTCGCGAATTGGCTTCCGCCTTCAACGGTATGAAAACCAACTGGCACCGTATGATCGGCGATCTGGGCATGCATGCCGGAAGGGTCTCTTCTTCGGCGGAGAAGCTGCGCCGCCATTCGGGACATTTCATGCAATCCTCCGAGCAGATTTCCGCCATTATGGGAGAGATATCCGTCGGTACGGAGGAGCAGGTCCGAAGCGTAGAGCTGGGGGTTTCGACCGTCGAACAGATGACGTTCGGCGTGGGCGAGATCGCCGGGCTGGCGGATACGGCGGACCGCCGGTCGTCGCATGCGCTGCAGGAAACGGTTGCCGGCGAGCGGACCGTGGCGTCGACCGTTGCGCAGATGAACGCCATACAGCGGCAAATGAACGATCTGGGCGAATTCATACACCGGCTCGGCGCCCGTTCCGGGCAGATCGTCGAGACTGCCGCCTTGATCGGCAATATTTCGCGGCAAACGCAGATGCTGGCGCTTAACGCATCGATTGAGGCTTCGAGAGCCGGGGAGGCGGGCAGAGGGTTCGCGGTGGTGGCCGAGGAGGTGCGCAAGCTGTCGTTCCAGACGGGCCGGGCGGCGGAGGAAGTGTCGCAGCTGGTCGAGAGCGTCCGCGCCGAAACGGACCTGGTCGTGGAGGCGGCGCGGGCCGGTTCGAACGAAGTGGCCGACGGCCTGTTGAAGGTCAACCAGGCGGGCGAGGCGTTCTCCCGCATTCGGAAAGCGGTTGTGGAAGTTGCGGAGCAGATCGGACGGGTGTCCGAGCAAGCCGGCCGGCTGGCGGAGCAATCGGACTCCGCCGTGAATGCGATCCGCTCCATCGACCGGGTCGCGCAGCAGACGGCGGCCGGCTCGCGCAACGTGTACGCGCATACCGAGGAGCAGCATGCCGGCGTTCAGGAGATGATGGCCGGCATGGACGCGTTGAACGTCCTCTCGGAGGAGCTGCAGACGATGATCGGGAAGTTCAAGGTTTGAGCGAAATGGCCGCACCGCCCGGCAGGTCCGATGACCCAGGGCGGTCTTTTCCCGAAAGCCGGCGGGCGGGGAGTGCAGCCGGTTTTTTGCGGTTAAAGAACATATAGGCTTGCGATGGGGGTAGTCGGGTCCGCCGACAGTCGGCGCGGAAGTTTATCGCTAGCATGCGACAGTGGGGAGGAAATGATTTGGAAATGTTCGAAGCATCCTGCGTCATTGACGCAAAAGCCGAATTGGCGGAAGGGCCGGTATGGGATGAACGGCTCGGCGAGCTGATTTGGATCGATATCGAGGGCTGTCATCTTCACCGTTACCGGCCGTCGGACGGAGGCCGGCGGCTCTATGAGCTGCCGCTGAAAGCGGGAGCGGCCGTTCCGGCCGAGGACGGCTCGTGGATTCTGGCATTGGAAGACGGTTTCTACCGGTTTGATTGGGAAGCGTCGATCAACCCGGCGCTTATCGCGCGCAAGTCGATCAACCCGGCGCTTATCGCGCGCAAGTGGGACGATTCGGACCGTCCGATGCGCATGAACGACGGCAAATGCGACCCGCAAGGCAGATTCTGGGCCGGCTCGATCAACGTCGGCAACGAGCAGCTCGCCGCCTTGTTCACGCTTGATCCGGAAGGCCTTGTCACGAAGCGGTTGTCGGGCGTTGTCTGCTCGAACGGGCTGGCCTGGAATGCGGACGGCAACACTCTGTATTATATCGACACGCCGACCCGGGTCGTCAGCGCGTTCGACTACAACGGCCTGACGGGTGAAATCTCGAACCGGCGGACGGTCGTCTCTATCCCGGAAGGAGAGGGCGGTCCGGACGGCATGACGATCGACAGGGAAGGCATGCTGTGGGTGGCCCACTGGGGAGGCTGGCAGGTGTCCCGTTGGAATCCGTCTACCGGAGAGAAGTTGGCTATCGTCCGTTTGCCGGTTGCGAACGTCACCTCCTGTACGTTCGGCGGCGAGGAGCTGGACGAGCTTTACATTACGACGGCGCGGGCGGGCCTCACCGAAGAGGAGGCGGACAAGCAGCCGCTGGCGGGCGGGATTTTCGCGGTGAAGCCCGGGATCCGCGGTTGGCCGGTCATGCGGTACAAGGGATAGCGGGTCGTTATAGCCGCGCCGTGGCGGGGTAAGTACAAGTATGGCCGCGACGAAGGAGGCGATCACCATGGCGAATCTCGACGGCAAGGATGTGCGCAAGCAGGACCGGGAGAACAACTCGGAAGAGCAGGAGCGCAAGATCAGGAAAGGCCAGGACATCGAGCCGCAAGCGGAGAACTGGGAGGACAAACGCGGTTCCAATGCCGACAGCCCGAACATTTCACGATAAGAAACGAACAAAGAAACAACCGTCCGCGGCTTTGCGGGCGGTTCTTTCGTTGTCAACGGCAAGAGCGGTGGGAGAGCTTCTATCGAAGTCGTTCGGGATGAGCGAAAAGGCACACACCTTTCCGCGATGGCGATTTATAATAGAGAGAGAACGATAATGGGGGGATTGTCATGCTTTTTCGGCATATCCTGGTCGCGTACGACGGGTCGAAGCAGGCAGTGAAAGCGCTCGAGAAAGCCGTCGGGCTGGTGGAGGCTTGCGGCGGGGGAACGAAGCTGACGGTGGTTCATATTCTGAATCTGGCGCCTGTCATGACGGGTGACATGCTGTTCGCGCCGACGGCGGCGATGGAGACGCTGGCGGTTGAGAGAGCCGAGGCGATTGTGGCGGATGCGGAGCGGAAGACGTCGGCGGTCGTGCGGGCCGCGGCCGAGATGCACATCGGAACGCCGGCGAAAATGGTGCTTGAGCTGGCCGAGGAGCGAGGCTGCGATCTGATCGTGCTCGGCAGCAGAGGGCTCGGCAAGCTGCGGGAGTTCGTTCTGGGCAGCGTGAGCCAGCATGTCGTGCAGCATGCGAAAATACCGGTGCTGGTTGTGAAGTAACGGAGTTTGGAAGACGGTCGCGGAGAAGGCTGTATTTTTTTATGATTTCTTTATGGAATTTAACAGCCGCTTCGCGGATAATTAGATGAGGGTTCCGAGACGGCATGATTGAACCCAAATCGGACGCCTGTCGTCCAATGAATTAGAGGTGGCCATCTTGCACTCCGAATCCCGGTTCGAGTATTTGAAATATATGAGCGACGATACGGACCGCAGAGCGGTTTGGAACGATTTGATGTCAACCTACGGGAAGGACGTGTGGAATTTCGCCTTCAGCATGACGCGCAAGTGGGACCAGGCCGACGATATCACGCAAGAGGTTTTCATCAAAGCTTACCGTAATCTTCATACGTTTCGCTGCGAATCTTCCATCAAGACATGGCTGCTCGCCATTACCCGCAATATGGTGCTCGATTACCGCAAGTCGGCCTTTCTGCGCAAGGTGACGCTGGTCGACGTTTTCAAGGAGCAGGCGACGGGCCGTTCCGCGGAGGGCGAGGTCATTGAGACGATGGCGGTGAACGACATGTGGAAGCAAGTTTTGAAGCTGCCTCATAAATACAGGGAAGCGGTCATCCTGTTCGCCCACCATCAGTTGTCCATGAAAGAGATGGCCGAACTGCTGGGCGTCAGCGAAGGCACCGTTAAATCGAGACTTTTCCACGCACGGAAGAAACTGGCGGAGATAAGGGGGGATGACGGCGATGGACTCGAGGGATAAAAAGCTGAAGCGCGATCTGTCGGGCGATCCGCTTATCCGCAGCGGCTTCAACGAGCGGCTCCGAAGACGCATAGAAGAACGGCTGGACGAGAAACCGGCCGGCCGCGGCGGGCGGATGTTCCGGCTGGGCGGTGCGGGAGCGGGCATGCTTGTGCTGACGGCGATTCTGGTCATGCTTGTGCAGCTGCAGACCGGGCAGCGCGCGGTTAATGAGCGTCCGGAAGCGGCTGACGGCAATGCGGCCGAATTCGAGGTTCGCATCGCCTCGCCCGGGGAGGGCGCTGCGGGCAACCGGTCTGCGCTGCTGATCGCCCTGCGAACCGACGACGACGGCGGCGATCCGTACGAGAGCATGTACCGGACGGTGCTCGTGACGACCGAAGGCGGTGAACCGGTTGTTCGGGCCGAGGGCGCAGGCATCCTGATGCCTTACAAGACCGATTTCTGGAGGATTGTCACGGCGGCGTCCGACGACAGCGGCGGTTCTTATCGCACGATAACGGCTTATAATACATCGCTCGCCGACAGGCAGGCAGCCCCGCTGCTCAAGAATGATCGGGATACGACCCGATATGATGACGTGAAAGAGAAAGTCGTGTTCGCGGGGAACCGGTATGTGGCGATTGCGCGGCAATCGGCCGGGAAGGAATCGATGTGGGTGATGGACATCCTCCAGCTCGGTGAGCCGCGTGCATTGTCCTTGCTCGCCGGCAACGCGGAGCCTCACGCCGCCGCCGTCGTGACGGAGGAGGGTCGGCTTGGAGCGGTGTCGTCGGAAGAGACGCCGCGGGAGGGCAAGAGCAAGGGCTTGATCCACAATTGGACGATCGCCCGCAGCCCGGGAGAATGGGTGGCTTACCGCGCATCCGGCGACGGGCCGGTCAAGCTGGCGGAGCTGCCGTACAAGCTGAATCGGGACGTCTACGGGTCGCAGGCGCAGGACGCGCTGACGATCGGTTGGGATGAAATCCGCAGTGTGGAGCCCGCCGCAAGGGATGCGTTTACATCGCCGAACGGGAATCTGGCCGCCATCGTAACCGACCGCAGCCTTATGCTGCAGGGGGCGGACAACGGCGAGTTCAACGGGCATGTGGCGGAGGTTCCGCTGAAAGCCGGCGAACAGGTTGTTATGGCCCAATGGGCGACCGGCTCTGGCTATGTCGAGAGGTGGAAAGAGAAGGCCGCCGGGCTGTTGAAGGACGGCAGGGATTGACCCGAAGGGAAGGAACTGAATGTTAGCGGCAAAAGGCCGCAGAGTCGTCAGCGATCATGGGTCCCGACGAACTCTGCGGCTTTGAACGTCAAACGGCAAGCATCCACTCGCGCAGCGCGCCCGCATGCATAGGCTTGCCGTAGAAGTAGCCTTGCATGACGCGGCAACCGCGCGACTGCAGAAACCGGATTTGCTCTTCCGTCTCGACCCCTTCGGCCACGACGTCAAGCTGGAGATGGCGGGCCATCGCGATGATCGTACTGATAATCGCCTGCTTCGACGGCACCTCGCTCTGCTGGATGAACAGCTGGTCGATTTTCAGCGTGTCGATCGGAATCCGGTCGAGATTGCCGAGCGAGGAATAGCCGGTGCCGAAGTCATCCATTGAGACGCGAACCCCGAGCGCTTTCACTTCCTCAAGCTGGCGGATCGTTCCCTCGATATCGCGCATGGCGATCGATTCGGTGATCTCAAGCTCGAGATCGGACGGGTCCATGCCCGATTCTGCAAGCGCCTCGCGCACCATCGTGCCGAGCATCCCGCTTTCAAACACACGGATCGACATGTTGACCGAAACGCTGACCTTGGGCAAGCCTTCGGCCTGCCAGGCCCGATTCTGCAAGCAAACCTCGTTCATCATCCAGCGTGTAATGGCCACGATCATGCCGTTCTCTTCCGAAATCGGAATGAATTCCGTAGGAGAAACCGGACCGAGCTTGCCGTGGTTCCAGCGGAGCAGCGCTTCAAGGCCTGTCAAGCGGCCCGCCGCGGCGTCCCATTTGGGCTGGTAATGAATCGAGAGCTCGTTCAGCTGCATCGCCTTGCGAAGCCCGCCCTCCAGCTCGTGCCGGCGGTTAATGGCGAGCCTTGTTTCCTCGTCGTAGACGGTGTAGCGGTTCCGACCGGCGGACTTCGAAGCGTACATGGCGATATCGGCCGCTTTGAGCAGCGAGATCCGGTCGGTGCCGTGCTGGGGCAGCAGGCTGATGCCGATGCTGGCGGTCATAATGAATTCCGAATCCAACAGTTGAAAAGGCCGCTTTAACGAGCTGAGCAGCGCCGCCGCCAATGCTTCCGCATCGGCGCGTCCGCCCTCCGCCACGATCAAAAATTCGTCTCCCCCGAACCGGAACACTTCCTGCCCGGCCCCGGTCGTCTCGGTCAGCCGGCGGGCTGCCTGCCGGATAAACAAGTCCCCTATATCGTGTCCGAGCGTGTCGTTGATCGCCTTGAACCGGTCAAAGTCGATGATCATCAAATAGCCTTCCTTGTAACCGGCGAACGTTTCCTCGAAATGCTTGCCCAGCCGGTGACGGTTCGGCAGTCCGGTGAGCGCGTCGCTGGACGACATTTTCTCCTTGGCGTTGACGAGAAAAGCCGCATAGAAGGCGATGACCGCAACGACTGAGGCCAGAAGGGAAAGAATGACCGTCAGGATACCGTACTGTCCGTAAATGAGCTCCATATGTTTACCTACCCTGCCACAATGTCATAACGGTCTGGTCTGTTCCGCCGATCTTACGCGATTCGGCCTTCTTGTCTGTACTTCTCGACCGAAGCGGCCGTCAAAGCCTCGAGCTCCGAGAAAAGCGCGGCGTCCGGCTTTTTGAAGTTGAAGCAGGACTTGCCCTGCATCCGTTTCTTCAGCTCCGGCGATATGCCGTCCAGCAGCTCCGGATAAATATATACGGGCATCAGGTAGAAGCTGACGTATTGCTTGCGGATGACGGCCGACGCGAAAAAATGCTCCGGCAGCGTTTTGCCGTCATGCGGCACCACGAGCGCATACTCCTGGCCGGAATCGACGGAGTTGATAAATGTCCGGTCGTGCGCTTGCAGCACATGGCGAAGCTTCTCGTAAATTTGCGGAAAGATGTCGGACATACAAGCCTCCGTCGGTTGCGGAATCTGGAATTGTTAATGGCTTCTATATTTCAGATTATAACGGATGGCGGGGATTCGATAAATAGCATTGAAAAAAGTAAAGCATCTTTCAATAATATTCGCCATTATTCTACAATTTTTCTGGCTCTATCCGGTTCGGATATGATAAAATTTTGGTAGAACATGGGCAGGGGTGAGCGTCGAGGTGAGTAAATTTATCAAATCGCTGCTGGTTTTACTGGTCGCGTTGATCGCGGTTCCGGCAAACGCAGTCCAAGCTTTGGCGGCGGATGTCCCGGCGGGTCTCCGTCTAATCGGCGCAAGCAGCTGGGGCGGTAAAGCAGTCAGCCTGGAATTTAATATTCCGCTGACCGACGCCGAGGGGGAAACGGCGGTTGTGCCGCTGGATGCGTCCGATTTTTCCGTCCGCGGTGCCGAGGGAATTTCAATCGAACGGGCGGAAGCAATCGGTTATTATGTTAACTTGTTTCTGAACAAGGCTCCCGCCGGTACGTCTTCCATTACGGTCGATATCGCAGCGGGAGCCGTCACCGCGGCGGCCGGAGGTGCGAACGCCGCCGTTGAGGGCTACAAAGTCCAGACGATTGAAGGCATGATCGGCATCCTGGAAGCCATGAATGCCACAAGCACGAATCCGACCGTAAGCCACGTCGTAAAATATCTCAAAAACCCAGGCGCAGCCGATGTTGCCGGGGGGGCGGGCCTGAATCGGGAAGATGCAAGGTTCCTGCTGTCCTTTATAGGAGCCGAAGAATCCCTGTACGAAATGTTGTCCGATGTTGCCGGATACGCACGGGACCTTATGCTTCGGGAAGGGTATGGGAGGGTACCGGAGACGGATCGGTTGAACCTGCTCGGAGCGGTTGAGGCAGCCGAGGGGGCCCTCAGCGGAACCGACAAGATTCTGTACAAGATCGGCGCGGCATGGCTGGACTTATCGAATGCCTACTACAGCGTTCTTTCTCTCTTGGAACAGCCTCCCGCAGGCCTGACTGCGGCAATCGGCGGTTTCGGTTATGACGGCTATTTGTACTCGTTTGATGTCATGTTCAGCGGGGACGTATCCGAAGCGACCCGGGCGCTGACTGCGGCTGAACTGCTGCAGGGCGTCACCTTCCAAGGGGAAAGCGACTTTACCTGGCAGCTGGATCGATTAGAGATTTACTGGACCGATGCGCAAACGCTTAATATTAACTTCAACGGCGGCGTTTCCGACATGTGGGACGGCATTATCGTCGACTTCCTTGACGGAAAGGTGGCGGGAGCGAACAACGAGCCGCTGCTGATCGACCCCGTGCAGTACCGGAAGCCGGCGCCGCTGTCGGCCTTTATCGAAAATACGGTATATGACGGCGATTCCTTGACGGCCTTCGATATTCGCTTCAGCGCAGAACTGTCGGAGGAAACGCTTGGCCTTGCGGCGGCAGGGGATATTTTCTGGGACATTGAGCTTAATTCCGGGGAAGCTTCGGACTACGCCGATCTGTCGGCGGTAAATGTGCAATGGGTCGGCAGCAATATTCTGCGCGTATCGGTTCCGGCGGGATTGGGTTCTTCGTGGAACGTCCTTATCGTTCGCTTCATGGAAGACTCGATAATCGGGGCGGACGGAGAGATGATGGATTATCCGATGGTTCCTTATTTCGAACTGCCGTACGCCGGCGCGCTCGAGGTGTCCGATGCGTATCAAGAGGTGTATGCGCCTTATGGGATGACCGTTGCAAAGTTGCTCGAGGGATTGAATTCCGAATATCCGAATGCCGAATTGATCGGTGGGAATGAATCCATTCCGGATGAATATGAAGAGGTTCGAGGCGGGATGGCGGTCAATCTGGACGGTGCGGCAGCCGTTTATTCGATATTGACTTCAGGTGTCGCTTCTTCGGCGGCGGATATTCAGGACTGGCTCGACCAAACCGATGTATCGGTCATTAAGGTGGACCCGGGCTTCAGCGAATCGATCGATACGTTGTATCTCAGCCGGCCGATCAGGCTTCGCGCGGATGCGCCTGTTGAGATTTCGATCGACGGGCTTGCATACGGATACGAAGTCGGGCCGAACGATCTGATGCCGGACGAAGAGGTGTCCTTGACCGTGGGCGTTGACAATGATTTTGAGATTATCAGCCTGGCCGACAGCTACAATATTACGAGGTTGGAGCTGAAAAGCGGGTTCGGTGGCTATGCGGGCGTATATACGCGCAACACCGCAATGGAGCAGTATCACTATGCAAACGGGTCGGGCGCGGCTGTCGTTTTCAACGCCGACTCGCTGCTGGATGCGTTCGAAGACTCGTCGATCACAAGAATCTATCTGGCGAATAATATCGACATGCCGTCCGGCTATGCGCTCGAAATCCCTTCATGGGTAACGGAAATAAGCGGCTCTGCCGCACGAACGCTGTCGGCCAGCTCGATTGTGCTGCCTGAAGGACTTACATTGAACCAGGTTGAATGGATTGAAACTTTCGAGGGAGTGCCTCTGTCGGTGAAAATCCGGCCTCCGTTTGATGTAATGTCCGTCGATTTCATCGATCTGGAGTTTAACCAGCCGGTTGCGCCAGAGGTGATCGGAACGGATGTCGTGAGCTCGGTTGTCCTGACGTATGCGAGCGGGAGCGGGACGATTGTCGATCCGATCGATATTCCCTTATCCGCCCACTGGTGGAACGCCACCGGAGACGTCCTGCAATTGGATTGGCCGGACTACTACCCGATGGATGGCCTGGAATACATTACGGTTAACTTTGTTCCAGGTACGGTGAAGGGCATCGGCGGCGATCCCCTGACTCAAGATTCCGTCACTTTGAACCTGATACCGATTGAAGCATCCATCGGCAATGTGGCTGCTGAAGCCGGCCTGATGACCGGTTTTGACGTTACCTTCACGGCAGCGGTCGGCGAGGGGACGGTGGATGCCGGGCAAGCAGCCGTCACGAGCGTTTTTGCGGATTATGGCGGCAGCTATCAGATTCTGAATTCGGGCAATTATTCGGTCAGTTGGAGCGCTGACCGGAGGGTCATGACCGTCGCGATCCCCGGGGGTGTGCTGTTAACGGGATTAGGCTTCTTCGAGGTTAGTCTAGATCGAAACGTCATTCAGTCGGCGGACGGGCGCTACATTGGGGATTACTCGCCGGACTATGCCTTCGTGTCTTAGGGGTGTTTGGGCGAGAGGCCAAGCTGTCGGCGAATTGGCGCGTTCGGCAGGTGTGGCGGGATTGCATGAATTAACCGGTGGTGATGTCGGTTTGCTCGGCACCGGTGCGTGGAGAGAAGGTTGCTTGGTGTGTGGAGTACATGCCGCCCGTAGCTGACAAAGGTGATCCATACGATGCCGTTCGGCAACGCGCAAAGTAATAAGATGCATTTTCTGCACCTGGTTTCGTGCGAACTGCGGTGATCAGTCATCAAGGTGCAAAAAGTACACCTGAATTCGAGGTTTTCGGATAAAATCCGGATTTACGGCTCAACAAAGTGCAGGTTTTGCACTTTGCTGGGCCAAAACGGGAGAAACGGCGAAAACAAGGTGCAGGTTTTGCACCTTGCGCCGCGCGCCGATGCGCGATGTGCCTGCGCCGATGCGCGATGTGCCTGCGCCGATGCGCGGTGCGCCTGCGCCGATGCGCGATGTGCCTGCGCCGATGCGCGATGCGCCTGCGCCGATGCGCGGTGCGCCTGCGCCGATGCGCGATGCGCCTGCGCCGATGCGCGGTGCGCGTCATACGCGCTTGGCCGATGTGTCCGCGTAAATGCGCCCCGCGCCTCGCATTTTGCCTCGCCCGGCTGCACCTCACGCCATCGCACCTCACGCCATCGCACCTCACGCCATCGCACCTCACGCTGCAGCGTCTCGCGCATGGCCGATCTGCATGCGTTTGAGCTGATTGAACGGTGGCGAACCATTCTGGCCCGGCCTTGATCGTAGTTTAAAAGGATAAGAAACTTGAAAACAGCAGGCTCCGGAATGCCGGACACCTGCTGTTTTTTCGTTGTTACAGCGAGCTTACCCACAACACCAACGCATTCCGGTCGCGTTCCGCGCCGAGTGAGCGAAGCAGCGGGGCGCCTTCCGGCGATTCCGCCGCCGCTTCGCCGTTCCAAAGCTCAATCTTGATTTTGCTTGCACCGTTCTGCCGCATAATCGTCCGGAAGACCTCTCGCAGCAGCTTCGGCAGATCGGGCTCCTGCGTCCGTTCCGCTTGCGGGTCCATCAAATGGATTCGCTTGCCGCCGCCCTCGAGCCAGAGCAGCCAGCGGCCGCGGTGCAGGACCAGGTAATTGACCGGCTTGCGCGCGAAGGACACGCCGCCTCCTTTGGCTTCCGGCCATGGGGCGACCAGCCCGAACGGATTGGCCGGATCGACCGCGGACAGGACGGTAACCGCGGCCGCATCCCCGCCCGGCCGCAACGGCTGCCGAACGCCGTCAACGAGATCGCGCGACACGAATTGCATCGTGTGCACGCCGCGGATGAACAGGCCGCGGGTGACGACGCCCCACTGCTCCAGCTTTCGCACGACCGGCAGCAGGCTGTCCCAGTTGTACGGCGAGACGGCGTCAACCAGATCCTTCGTCAGGATGCCGCAGCTGCCGAGCAGATGGCGGGTCCATTCCATGGCCGATTGTTCGGCGGCGCCGGCCGTTTCCGCAGCGGTGTCGGAAGGAGGCGTTTCCTCCAGACTCCCGATCCAATACCAGCGGCCTTGTCCGGAGCCCGTCCTGGCAAGCTGCCTGCCTTTCGTCTGCGCCTGAATGCGAAGCGGGGCATACTGGTCGTTGGAAACGAGGCCCTCCCATGCCAAGTCCAGCAAGTCTGACAGCAGTTCGGACGGGCGCCGTCCGCTTTCTCCGGCCAGCTTCGTCAGGAAGCTGGCGCCGCCGCGCTTCAGCCGCTCCAGCAGCTCGGGATGCTTGCCCGCCGTTCGTCCGGCCTCCCGCAAGAACGGCGCGTACAGCGGCTTGGATTCGGACAGGAAGAAAGCGATCTTCCCTTCCTTCTCGCCTTCTTCCTTGCGTCCGATCCAGATCACCTCGCCGGACGCGCACAGCAGGTCAAGCTCCTCCTTGCGGTAATCGGCCACTCGGGCCGGGAACACGACCGATTCCCACAACGACAACGGCAGGAAAAAGCCCTGCAGCTTGCCGATCGCAGCCCGCAGCCCGCCGCTTCCGGCAAGCTGGGCGCCCTTGAGCGCGTGCTGCATGGAAGCCATTTGACCGAGCCAGCGTGACGGCTCGACAGGTTCGGCGCGGCTGCGCGCTTGCTGCACGGACAACCGGATGATGCGGGACGCCACCTTGCGGCTCGTCCATATCCGCTCCTCCGCGGAAGCGGCGAACGGCGCCTGCTCGATCCGTTCACGGCGCAGCAGTTCCTCCGTTACCCGGCGCGCCTCCCGTTCCGACAATACCGGGTAGCGTAGGCGCAGCTCCTCTTCCGTGAAGGACAGCACATGCTCCGCATACCGGCCGGCCACGAACGCCACGGACGCCTCCGTCGCGGGAAAACGCTCATACAGATCAAGCTCATCCCGGCAAATCCAGCGCCGCTCATCCCCGAACCGAACCGCCCTCACTCGGCCGCCGCGCTCGAGCTCATCCAGCCAGACCGGGACCCTGTCTTCCCCGGCCAGCCTCGAAAGCTCCTCTGTCGTGGAGTCGCCGCGCTTTTTCAACAGCAGGTAGAGCTCGGACGCATCCCGCGGGCGGCGTTCGCCTTGCATCAGCCGCAGCCGTTCCTCCTCCACGACGCCCGGATCGATCGCCCGCCGCACCGTCTCCTCGCCGAACAGCTCGCCGGTCAGCTCTTTGCTGACATGCAGCAATTGCAGCTGAACGGCATCATCCAACCCGTCCCCTTCATACAGCTGCATATTGGCGTAGTCGGCGATATATTGCGAGGCAAGGGGAGAGGGCCGATCCGTTTCGCGAACGACAAGCTGCGTCTCGCCGCTCGCGATCGTTTGCAGCGCATCCTTCAGCCGGTCGACATCCAAATAATCGTACAGGCATTCCTTCACAGCTTCCTGCAAATACGGAAAATGTTCCGAATGCGGCAGCGAAGCGCGAAGCAGTTCTTCGCTGCGGATTCTTTTCTGCCACATCGGCGTCCGGGTGAAGCTGCGGGAGAGCAGGAGCGACGTCTCGGCGATCCGGCGAAAAGCGACGGCCAGCAGCGGCGAGCCCGGAACGGCCTCGGCCAGCAGCCGGTCGACATTGGCGGGCGTGACGCGCCACACCGCTTGCAGCCAGGAGGGATCCCACTCCGGAAGCACGAACTCGATGCCGTAATCCTTCGCATTGCCGTAAATCCGGTAGGGAAGAATGTCCTTCCACTGCTTCTCGATTGCGATCAGCCAGGTCCGGTTGACGCGCTTGCCCCAGTAATTGTGCAGAATGACATGCACCCGGTTCGTCACATCGCGGTAATGCTCGACGACGAGCCGGTTCGCGGTCGGCACGTCGCTGACCGCCATCTGGGAACGGACGTAGTCGATGAGCGTTTGGCCGGCCAGGGCGTCGAGCTTGAATTCGTGCGCGAGCCATTCCGACGCCGTTCTATCCGCGGCGGTTCGCGCGCCTTCGTCGTCCGCCGTCCCAAGCCGCCGCTGCAGCTCGTCCCAGAACAGGCCGACTTGCCGACCGAGCTCATAGGAACGGCCGCCGGATTCGTTGCGCCAGAACGGAATTTCACTGTAACGGTTGCCCGCTTCGGTCACATATACCCGGTCTTTCTGTATATGCTGAATCATCCATGAGCTCGTTCCAAGCTGAAAAACGTCTCCGACGCGGCTCTCCTGGATGAACTCCTCGTCGAGCTCCCCGAGATGGACGCGGCTGTCGGCGTGATGGACCTGATAGTCGGAGCTTTGCGGAATCGTGCCGGCGCCGGTGACGGCGGCCATGGACGAGTTGGACCGTTTGCCGATGCTGCCCGTCTCGCCGTCATAGTTCAGCAGCGGTCTCGCGAACGGATAATAACCGCCGAGCACGCGCAGCGTTGCGAGCAACCGGTCGTAGGAGAAGGTGCGGAAGCTGTCGCTCCGGCAGGCGAGCTTGTGCAGCTCGCGCGCGTCCCAGTCGCCGGTCGCCGCCATGGCGACCATATGCTGGGACAGCACGTCCAGCGGGTTGCGCGGCAAACGGATCTCCTCGATTTCACGGGCGGAGATGAGCTTGCTCAATACGGCGATCTCGGGCAGCGCTCCGCGGGCGCGGGCGAGAATGGCGCCGCGGCTCACATCGCCGACCGCATGGCCGGCTCGGCCGATCCGCTGGATGCCCGCGGCGGCCTCGATCGGCGAATCCAGCTGCAGGACCAGATCGACGTGGCCCACGTCGATGCCGAGCTCGAGCGAGGAGGTGGCCACGATCGCCCGCAGGCCGCCCTCCTTCAGTTCGCGTTCGACCTCGAGCCGTCGCTGCCGCGCTACGCTGCCGTGATGGGACTTCGCCATCTCATAGCCGACATAATCGTTCAATCTTAATGTCAACCGCTCGCAAAGCCTTCTGCTGTTGACGAAGATCAGCACGGAGCGGCAGCCTTCCATCAGCTGCAGGATGCGGTCCATGACCGGAAACCAGACCGAGTCGCGGGTTTGCACCGGCTTGCCGCGGTCCGGCATCGTCACGGTCAGCTCGATCCGTTTCGTCATGGCGCTTTCCACGATCGCGACCGGGCGCGGGCGGAAGCCGAGCGGATGGGAGGCGATGTCCTGCGGCGGAACCGCGTCGGGCGGCGGCATGAGCGGTAGAGCGGGAATCGCCTGCGTCTCGGATGATTGGCTGGCATCGACTGAATCGGATGAATCGGGTGAAGCCGGTGAAGCCGGCGAAGCGGGGGAGGTTGCGCCGATCCCGTCCGATTTCGGCACAGCCGGCATGACAGGCGCGACGCCTCCCGCAGCGGTGAACGGGGGCAGGGCAGGGGAAGCGGCGTGCCGATCGCTCACGGTCGCGTTTTCGTTATCCGCCGGGTCCTCCTCCCAGCCCGCGAGGTAACGCGCCACTCGCTCCAGCGGCTTCAGGGTGGCCGATACGCCGATGCGCTGAACATGTCCCGCGCAAAGCGCGGTCAGCCGCTCGAGGGACAGCGATAAATGCGCGCCGCGCTTGTCGGCAGCCAGCTCATGGATTTCGTCGACGATCACTTTCCGGACCGTTTGCAGCATGCGGCGTCCCTTGTCCGACGTGAGCAATATATACAGCGATTCCGGCGTTGTAATAAGCATATCCGGCGGACGCTTCAGCATCGAAGCCCGCTGCGAGGGCGTCGTGTCGCCGGTGCGGACCGCCGCGCGAAGGCCGGGCCAGTCGGCGCCGCTCTCCGAGGCGATCCGTTCGATTGCTTCGGCGAAGCCGAGCACATGGTGATGGATGTCGTTGTTGAGCGCCTTGAGAGGGGTGACGTACAGCACGCGAACGCCCCCGCTCCCGGACGATGCGCCGGATTGCTTGAGCCGAACGGCATAATCGATGCAGGGAAGCAAGGCCGCCAGTGTCTTGCCGGACCCGGTGGGCGCGGCGATCAGCGTGTGGCGGCCGGAACGGATCGCCTCCCATGATCGGTGCTGAACGTCCGTCGGATCGCCGAAAGCTTCCGTGAACCATTGCGCAAGGATGGGATGAAAAGCGGAAAGAGCGTTTGCCATCTGGGATCAGCTCCTAGCGTGAGAACGTGAGGATCGTTACGGTCATTATATCAAAACGCGGGCCGAAAGACGGTGCGGGGGGCGATTGTCTCGAACAAGTAAAAAAGCGCGGCAAAAAAGGCTGCATCGGCAGCCCTTCAAATAACGCAATGCGATTTCATTTAAACACATACCAAATATCCGGCGGCTCTTGCCCGATCGACCAGGCGGAAACGCCGGCGAGGGAATATTTTTTGACCAGCTGCCAGCGTGCGGCCATTGAGGCCCAATCCTCCACCCACAACCGGTGGCGGCCGGCGGCATCCGTGAATTCGGCATAATTCTGTTTGGCCGCGGCGTCCCATTTCTTGGTCAGCCCGCGCGAGGAAAGCCAGCCGTCAATCTGTTTCATCGGCACATTCTTCGCCGTCGCTTTTCCGCCGGAAGCGGGAACCGTCCATTCTCTTGTATAAAACGGGACGCCCAGGATGACCTTATGGGCAGGAACATCGCGAAGCAGCAGACGCAGCCCTTCCTCGGCCCATGGCAGGGAGGAGACGGAACCGGCTTCGCCGCGTCCTTCATAATATTCGTCGTACCCCATCATCATGACATAATCGGCCGCTTTTCCCAGACCCGCGCGGTCATAGCTGCCCGACCAGTTCGGATCGGGGTTTTCGCGCGTCACGTCGACGGACACCGTTTTGCCGGTTCCGGCGAGCGATTTTTTCAAATCACGAATAAAGAGGACGAATTCGTCGCGATTGTCCATTTTCATATTTTCAAAGTCGACGTTCAGGCCGTCAATCCCGTTCGCCTTCAGAGATTCCGCCAGTTTGCGGATCACTTCCGCGCGATTGGCGGGGGAAGACAGAATCCGGTCCGTCAGCTCGATGTCGAAGCCGTTGCCGAGCATCGCCCATACCTTCTTGCCGCGGGCATGAGCCCAATCCACATAGCGTTTGTCGGGCGCCGCCGATACAAGGCTGTTCGGGTTAAGTCCGTACCAGCGGGGCATGACGACATCGAGCGCCGCCGCGCCGCTTGCCTCTATAAATTTGTCCGTTCCTCCAAGATAGTTCCAGCCGGCAACATACCTCGGGGCCTTGCGCACCGACACGCTCGATCGGTGAACCCAGCCCTTCTGGCCCGCGAGCAGCTGGATCTGGTAATAATATTTTGCCGTCGCGAGCACCGGATATTCATCTCCGCCTTTCACCGTGGCCACTTTCGCGGAACTGGAATCGGGTTTTATATGCGCGGAAGCGGATGAACCGGCAACCTTCGCCACCGTAACGTACTCGGCGGTTTGCAGCGGCTTCCCGTTAAGTGTCGAGGATCCGTCGGCGTACACCGTGTGCGCGGGAACTTGCATGGCAAAAACGACTAAAAACGCTATTGTGAATAAATACGCAGGGACTAATTTCAAGAAATCTTCCTCCTGTAAATTTCATAGAAGCACAGAAGTAGATTTTACAGAGAAACAGCCCCCTGGAATAGTCTTTTTCAATGGAAACTCGTCCAATCTCATCCTGCCGGAACACAAAAAAACCGTCAAGACCGGCCGGCAGGCACGTACTTAACGGCTTGTCGTAATCCCATGGATGATAAAATCGGCCTCACACGCGCTTGGCGCGCCAGGCTTCGAATTGAACGGCGCAGGTCCATACCTTGAACCAGGTTCGCACGAAGTAATGTCCCTGATGCAGAATGAGCGCGAACAGCCCCGCCCATAATAGCGACGCCGCCGAAGAGGCAAGTCCGACAGCCGCGGCGAGGCCCCACATAGCGGCCGTCACCCCGGCAACCGGCAGAAAACAGCGGATGGCCTCCGTCATCGAGCCGAGCGTTCCCCGGCCTGCCACGACTCCGAACTGCATGCCGAGGGACAGAATGCGCACCGCCGCGCACAACAGCAGCCAGGCGGCAAAATACGGGACGAGCGACGCGGCAACCTCCTGCCAGCTGCCGCTTGCGGCCAGCGTTCGGCGTGCCAACGGGACCAGGTAGAGCAGCGGAGCCCAAGTCAGCGCCAGCTCTATGGCGTACAGCAGCGCCACGGGACGCCAGGCGGCGCGGATGCCGGCCCAAAATGGCGTACCGCTTCCTTCGGCCGCATGCCGCAGCGAATAAAGCAATCCGGCGTTGATCAGCGGGGTGAAGGCCGTCCGCGCGGCCAGCAGTCCGGCGAGCATCCATAAATAAGGGACGATGAGATCGGTTTTGGCCAGCCGAAATTGCGCCTCCACCAGGAACAGCTGCACCGCGCCTTCGGACGACAGCGCGCCGGGGTAGCGCTTCAGGAGCGGCACCACGATCGATTCGACGGTCCGGTACAGAAAGAACCCCCACAGCAGCTGATAGAGAAACAGAATCGTGATCACCGGAAAATGTTTAGCCGTCAGCCGCCAGCCGTTCTTCATATAGGTTTTCATTACGCATTCGCCTCCTTTACCAGCCGAGCCGGCCGAGCAGCAGTTCTATCGCCTTCACGACGCCCATGCTCCAACGATTTCGTTCCGCAGGCGGCAGCTCCGCCCGCATGAAATTGTTGATCCCTTTGTTGTCGAGCACATTGGTCCGGTTCGGATCGACGACGGCCCAGACGAGCGGAGAGGTATGCGTCGTCTTGAACTGGATTTTCGTCCCTTTGCCGTCCCAAATCCGCGGCATCGTCGTGCCGTCCGCGAACTGCAGCACAACCGCCACTGAGCCAAGACTCCCGCCGTTCCGCTTGATTTCGACAACGGACTCGTACATTTGCGCGCCGTCCTTGCGAAGCGGGGTAACCCGGATCGACTCGACCGCGATATCGGACATTTCCTTGCCGTAGACGAATGCCCGGAAATAATCGTCCCAATTTTTTTGCGTCACCTGCTCGACGACTTGCTGGAAGTCGGCGGTGGAGGGGTGCTTGAATTTGTACTTCTGGAAATACGCGCGCAAAATTTTCCGCATCGTTTTCTCGCCGACCTGCCGTTCGATGCCGAGCAAGACCAGCTTGGCGCGCATGTAGACGTTCTCCGCGTATTGGTCGCTGCTTTGATAAGACCATGATTGCTGCTTCAGCGGGGCGGGATCGGTCATGTAGCTTGATTCGACCGGCAGGTTAGGTTCAAGCCCGTAAACGGTATCCATGATTTTATCCTCCGCGTACGAGGTAAACCCTTCATCCAGCCAGGCTTCCTCGAACTCATTCGAGGCGACCATGCCGTACCAATATTGGTGGCCGATCTCGTGCACGACCGTCCGTTCCAGACTGAAGCCGGGGGTGTCGTCCTCGGCCGCGAACGCGGTCACGAGCGTTGGATATTCCATGCCGCCGGCACCGTTGCCGCCCTTCGGCGGAACGACGATCGAAAGCGTGGAGTATGGGTACTCGCCGTACCATTGGGCATATTTGGCGAGCGCCGACTTCGCGGCATGCATGTATCGCTCCTTCAGCTCGGCATGAAGCGGATCGAGATACAGCTTGATGCGGACGCCCGGCACCCCGGGTGCGGAGAAAGGCTCCTCATACACCACGAAATCCGGAGAGGCGGTCCATGCGAAATCGTGCACATCATCGGCGTAGTATTGGTAGATTCTGCGGCCGTTAGCGGTGGAGGACGGTTTGGCCGGGAAACCGGTAGCCGCTACCTTGTAACTTTCGGGCACGTCGATACGCACATTGTAAATGCCGAAGTCGCTGTAAAATTCGGAGTTGCCGTGATACTGGTGGGCGTTCCAGCCCTCCGTCGTGCGCCCCCGGGTGCCGGAGGGTTCATAAACGGCGAGCTTCGGAAACCACTGCCCTGCCATGACGAAATCGCCGGCGTAGCCCATCCGCGCGAACACGGCAGGCAGCGCAACCTCGAACGTCATGCGCAGCGTGACGCTGCCGCCCGGCGGAACGGCGTCGGGGAGGCGCAGCTTCGCCAGCGTGCGGTCGTCCGAATTGCCGTCGTCAGGGCTGACATATTGAAGGCGGGGAAGAAGGCTGCCGCCTTGCTCCGTCGCGAGGGACAGAATCCGCATGGAACCGACGCTCGCCTCCGTCGCCCGATCCTCGCGAAGCTTGCCGCCCGACTCGCGCATGAAGGTGGTCTTTTTGCTCTCGAAAGCGTTCGGATAGAGGTTGAAATAAAGCTCCGAAACCGGCTGTTTGCCCGGGTTTCGCCAGGTGACGGTCTGCTCGCCGGCGAGCTTTTTCTCCTCTTCGAGCAGCCGCACCCCGATGTGGTATTCCGTCACCCGCTTGCTGAGCGCGACCGGCTGGGGCTTCTGAACCGTTTCGGTCTCTTGCTTCGGCGGCTGGGCCGGTGTCTGGGAAGGCTGGGCTCCGGGCTTCGATGGGGTGCTCGGCATGGGGGCGAATGTATACTTGGACAGCCAGGCATCGCTGCCGAACCCTTGCCGGAGCGTCGCAATAAGCAGCGCGGCGGCCGCGAGCAGCAGCGCCATGCGTAGGAAAGCGCGTGGATTCATGGACCGATTCCTCCCGTTGACAAGCTTCTAGAGCATGTATATGTTTGCTTTTCACGGATTATTAGCTAAAATGGAATTAATCTGCGTCAGGCGGAAAAGCGTTGCCGCGGCGCGGTTTCACGGACATTTTCCGCCTTCGGCGGGTCGGTCGCCTTCGTTTGGAAGGGCGATTCGCACGGGCGGCGAAACGATAGGGAAGGTGTGAAACGGGTGGAGCAGCAGGGACAGGGGGGCACCCCGGAGAAGAAGGAGAAACGCAGCCTCGCGTTCAACGTCGTCAGCAACAAGGAGCACAAAGGCTTCGGCGCGGGCTCGATCGACCTGAACAACGTGTCGTCCGTCATCATCGACGGGGACGAGGCGTATATCGATATCGGAGCGATGCATGCGAAGAGCAAGGTGGAGCGCGGCATCAAGTTCAGCCCGAACAAGGAGGACGTTCCGAACGGGCGCAAGTGCTGGATCGTGTGGGTGGCGGTGGACCGCGGCGAGGAAGGCCAGTATTACGCGGGCGCGACCGCCTGCGAGATGCTCGTCGATCCGGAAGCGCGGCGCGGGTGGAAAATACTCGCGGATCACGTCAACAAGCTGGATTATGCGTTGAAGCGGCGTTTCGTTCTGGAGGGCCTTGACGAGCGGGAGAAGGCGGCGCTGCGCAAGCTGCTCATGGAGCATAACGCCGAATGGTGGGAGCGTTCGCCCGAGACGCTGAAGAAGGAACTGGGCGGTTAGGCATAAGGCGGGTAAGCACCAGGCGGGTATAATGAACAAAAGCTGTCCTCTCGGTCATGGCGACCGGGGACAGCTTTTTTGTTTTGGGTGTGCGGCCATGCATGATAAATTTATGTTAATTATAGTAACATAAAAATGTCGTATAAAAGAATATTCTGTCGATTTTATGTTGATTATTTGCGATAAGTGATTATAATAGATTTATATGTAATATAAACTAACACATTAGGGGAGTTCCGCCATGATATTCCTCTTGCCCTTCAGTTGGGCCATGAGCCGGTTGTCGTACGGACTTAAATTTCTATTGATTGCCGTTCTGTTCCTGATTCCGCTTTCGGCCTTATCCGCTTCTTTGTTTAATCAGTACAAAGCCACCGTAACATTCGCCTCCCAAGAGCGCCAAGGAATCGAGTTTCTGCTTCCGCTGCATCAATTCATGCTGAAAGTGCAGCAGCACCGCGGCATGACCAACGGCTTCCTGAACGGCAACAAATCGGCCGAGCAGGCAATCAGGCAGCTGCAGGGCGATATAGTCCCTGTCCTGAATACGCTGGATGAGATGGACAAGAAATATGCCAAGCAGTTCGGCGTCGCTTCCGTCTGGAGCGGCTTGCGGACGCAGTGGGAAATGCTCGCCGAGCAGTTCCAATACGGCACCTACAAAATCGAGGATAATCTTGCCAAGCATGCAAAGCTGATTGAGGACGTGCAGGCTTTGATGACGCGTGTGTCGGACAGCTCCAATCTGACGCTGGATCCGGAGCTGGCCACTTACTACATCATGGATATGGTGGTCGTGCAGATTCCCACCTTGACGGAAATGATGGATCGGCTGCGCACCTTGGGCTATGGGACGCTGTCGCGGAACACGATGGCGGCATCCGAGCGGCAAACCTACGCGGTCGATTTGGAGAGGGTCGATACGGCAGTCAAAGAACTGGAGAAAAGCTGGGTGAAAGCGATCGGCGCGGATCCGGCGGTTGCTTCCATCCAGAAAGCCTATCAGGACAACATGGGTGCCACCAAAATGTTCGGTCCGCTGGTAAGAAGCGAAATTTTGCTGGCCAATCCTTTTAAAACCGATCCGAACAGCTTCTATGAACAAAGCTCGGCAGCCTTGAAATCGAACGCGGCATTCTATCAGGCGGCCGCTTCGCTGCTCGACGGCTTGCTGGAGCGGCGAATCGCGAAAGTCGAGCGGGAACGCAACCTGCTGACGTTGTTGACGGTTGCCGTATTGCTCATCATCGCAGCTTTCTTCGCAGGCTTCTACATGAGTGTCAGGCGCGCCGTCCGGTCGCTGGTCGGCCAATCCGAGCGGATGGCAGGCGGTGATCTGACCTTCCGCGCGGCAAGGCAATCGAAGGACGAGCTCGGTACCGTGAGCGAAGCTTTTAACCATGCAGCCGATGCATTCGCACGGCTGCTGCGGGCCAACCGAGCGATGGCTGAGCGGCTTGGCGCATCGTCAACCGACCTGGAATCGGCAGCTTCCGCTTCGATGGCGGCATCGGAACGAATTGCGCGCGCCATGATCCATATGGGAGATTCGACGGGATTGATGGCGGCGGTATCCGAACGCAACGCCTTCGCAATGAATGAAATGGCGGTCGGAATTGTGCGGATCGCCGAGACCGCTTCGGTCGTAACGGAAGCTGCGGGCGCGGCGGCAGGGGAAGCGAAGAGCGGCGGCGTTTCCGTGTCGGAGGCGGTCAAGCAGATGGACCGCATCCGCAGCCATGCGGACACTACGGCTGAGGCGGTATCGGAGCTGGTTTCCTGGGCCGGGCAAATCGGCAGCTTCAATGAGCAGATCCGTGAAATCGCGAAGCAGACGAACCTGCTTGCCCTCAACGCCAACATTGAAGCGGCGCGGGCGGGCGAGCACGGCAAAGGTTTTGCCGTCGTCGCGCATGAAGTGATGAAGCTCGCCGCCGCGTCCCGGGCGTCGGCGGAGGGCATTGCGTCGCTTTTGCAAGGCATCCGCGAGAAGGTAGCCGAAGTGGACGAGGCGATCGGCCACGGCAGGGAAGAAACCGACAAGGGCATCGCGGTGATGAACGATGTGAGCCGCGCGTTTGAACGTATTTTGTCGGCGGTGGATCAGGTGGCGGCGCAGATCGAAGAGGTGTCCGCCGCGACGCAGCAGCTGTCGGCAGGCACGGAGGAAGTAACGGCGTCCATACAAGAGGCGGACGGGCAGCTTAAGGACGCCTCCGGCAAAACGCGTGAAGTATCCGATGAGACCGCCGGGCAGCTTGCCTCCATGGCGGATGTGCGAAGCCTCTCCGACGCGCTTGCCGGCATGGTTCGGGAGTTGAACGAGGCGCTCGGCAAGTTCAAGGTCTAGACATAACGGAATCCCGCGACGGTTGAATAGCGCCGGTGCGGGATTTTTTACCCGTTCCACCACCGTTTCAGATCGGACCACCACGACTCGCGCTCTTTGGCCGCCGCCCCGGAAGCCGCCTTGTCGCCCGCGGCATCGTCGTGCTCGCCGCAAACCTCCGCCGGCTCCGTGCCGGCGACGAACGTTTCCAGCCGGCGGTTCGGGCAGGAGGCAGCGGCAACCTTGCCGCTGTCCGGGTCGACGAACAGCGTGATGACGCCCTCCGGCATCGGGAACAGCTTCGGCGGCACCGACGCCAGCGCTTTCTCCATAAAGCCGGCGAAAATCGGCGCCGCCCGGTGGGCTTCCACCGGCGTTATGCTCCGGTTCTTGTCGTAGCCGACCCATACCGCGGTCGCCAGCTCGGGCGTATAGCCGACAAGCCAGGCGTCGTTCGCGGTGGTGCCGGTTTTGCCGGCTACCGGACGTTTGATCATCGCCGCCACCCGGCTCGCCGTGCCGCCCGGCTCGAACACGCTCTGCATCAGACGGGTCAAGACATAGGCGTGCGCCGCGTCGACTGCCCGCTTTTCCTCAGGCTCCGCTTCATAAAGCACGCGGCCGTTGCGGTCCTCGATGCGCACGATGGCCACCGGCTCCGCCCGCACCCCCCCGTTGGCGATCGCGCCGAAAGCCGACGCCATTTCGAACGGGCTGACCGGGAATGTCCCGAGCGCCAGCGACGGCACGGGCTTCATCGGGCTTTCGATGCCCAGCCGCCTTGCCATCTCGATGACCTTGTCGGGTCCGGCCGCCATGACGGTATTGACGGCATAGATGTTGTCCGAGCTTGCGATCGCCTGCCGCATGTCGATTTCCTTATTGGCATACTTATCGTTGTAATTCCGCGGCTCATACGTTTTCCGGCCTTCGTCGTACGTAAACACCGTCGGCTCGCTCTTGAACTTCGTGAGCGGCGTCATGCCGCCGCTCTCCAGAGCGGTCAGATAGACGACCGGCTTGAAGGACGAGCCCGGCTGCCGCGTCTGCGCGAAGACGCGGTTGTACTGGTTCGCCTTGTAGTCCCGGCCGCCGACCATCGCCTTGATGTAGCCGCTGCGGGGGTCGATCGCGATGAGCGCCGCCTGCTGCTCGCTGTCGGACGGAAAGCCCGCTTCGACCGCGGCTTCCGCCGCCCGCTGCGCCTCCGGATCGAGCGTCGTGTAGATGCGGATGCCACCCTCATTGAGCAGCTGCTCGTCGATCCCGATGCGTTCTACGGCAATCTGCCGGACATAGTCGCGGAAATAAGGGGCGAAACCGCCCGTCTCGCCTCCGCTCGCCGGCTTGAACGCCAGCACCTCCTTGAACGCTTCGTCCGCCTCCGCCTTCGTAATAACGCCGCCCGCCGCCATTTCATTCAGAATGGTGCGCTGCCGGTCTTTGGCGTTCTTCATATTTAAATAGGGAGAGTAATACTTCGGCCCTTTCGGCACGCCGGCGAGCATGGCGCTTTCGGCGAGGGACAACTCCGCCGCTTTCTTGCCGAAATACCGCTGCGCCGCCGCTTCGATGCCGTACGCGCCGTGGCCGTAGTAGATCTGGTTCATGTACAGCGTCAGAATCTCGTCCTTGCTGTAGCTCATCTCCAGCTTGGCGGTATACGCCGCTTCCCTCAGCTTGCGCGTCCACGTCCGCTCATGCGTCAAATACAAATTGCGCGCCAGCTGCTGCGTCAAGGTGCTCGCTCCCTGGCGCTTCGACAGGCTTTCGACATTGACAAGCACCGCTCTCGCCATCCCCCGCATGTCGAACCCGAAATGCTTGTAAAACCGCTTGTCCTCGATGGCGAGCGTGGCCTGCACCGCATACGGCGAAATTTCAGACAGCGGCACCGAGCTCCGGTTCTCGCCGGTATGGAATGTGTCGATCACATTGCCGTGAATGTCCAGCAGCTGCGATGTCTGGCTGACTGCGGCTACGGGGAGCGCCTGCGAGCGCACAAACAGGAGAGCGCCGAGCAGCAGCACGACGAACAACGCCGCGCCGAGGCCGGCCAGCTTCAGCCAGCGCTGTGCGCGCGCCAGCAGCGCCATTCGGTTTTCCCGCCGCAGCCGCTCGTTCCGCAGCTTCTTTTTCTGCTCATTCTGCCGTCCGCCCGGGTTTGCCATTTCCTTTGCCGCTCCTTCGCGCGAAATCATTCTTTTTCCTTAGTATGGAAAACGAAAGAGGCGGCTATTCATCGCGCCCGCCTGCGGCGGGAAAATTTTCGCAAATACGACAACGAACAAGCGGAATCGGCGCTTGAATGGCGTTCTACCGGTTCAAGTCTGTTTGTGTTAAAGATATAAAAAATCCGCTTTCGCGGATTTTCAGGATTTTAGCTGAATAGATACTTTTTCACGTCACGGTAAAAGTTTTCACGGATGCCACAGAATACGAACGTTATGTGTGAGTCCGTTCGATGAATTACGTAGCAAATGCGTACTGCAATTCCTTTAAACGTAAAATCGTATGACATGAAATCTCGTAAGTCACCGCTAAGATGATACCCAACAGTCGGCTCTTGTGCTATGAGAGCTTGTCGCGCCAGTAATTCAGTATGGAGCGCCGGAGCTTTCTTACTCAGTCCTTTGAGCAGCTTTTCCATTTTCCTTGTCGAAGAATACGTCCAGGCCATTAAAATCAGGCTCCCCTTTTTCATCCTCCGACTCCGTATCAGCCATCATATCTTCCGTAAACTCATGAACCCGGTCGGCCAGCAAATGATTGTATTCATTAATACGGTGTGCTAATTCCCTTGCCAGTTCTTCTTCAGAAAGCCCCTCTGTCAGGACCTTATGAACGATTGCCTGAACGTCCTTTTCAGAAAGCGATTCCTGGCGTCGCACTGGTTGCAGGAATATGCCATCTTCCAACAGATATGCGTGGACCTCGTCTTCAATGTTTAAGGCATCAAAATAGCTTTTAGGAATCGTAAGTTGTCGTTTGCTGGTAATTTTAATATCCCGGTATTCGTTAACCCCCGTTAACTTATTCATCATAATAATTTCACCTTTTTCTAATCTGATATCATCGCCGCATTAGGTATAAGTATCGTCACATTTTCGCTCATTCGGCATTTTCGATGTTGGTTAATTTTTTAAGCGCGCTCTCCGTATATATGTTGATGTTTGGCTTCTACAACGTATGTTAGTCATCTATTGAAGAGATTTAACTAAATACTTTACGAAATTTCCTTACTTAGTAAGGAAATTATATCACGACCCGGATACAGAAAGCAATCCTTACTGAGTAAAGTGGTTCCACCTTAACTGTTATCAATCGAACCGACAGATACAGATGCCCTGTTCTTTTTGGCTGAGACATACGAGCATACGGGCCGGCAAGATAAAGTAAAGGATTGTTATTCAAAAATTCTTGACATCGATCCGACAAATACGAAGGCTAAAGAGGAAATAGATAAGCTATTCAACGGCGAACAACCTTGATCTAACCATACCTGGCCATAATTGATTTAGTCAAACCGTTTCACTATAATACAGGGTGAACTAAGCACAGGAAGAAGGGATCGGCCCATGACGGACATTTGGTTTACCGAAAAACAGACCGAAAGCTACGGCATTACGATGAAGCTGAAAGAGACGTATGTGCGCGAGCAGACGGATTTTCAGGATTTGGCGATGGTGGAGACCGAAGAGTGGGGCACGATGCTTCTGCTCGACGGCATGGTCATGACGACCGACAAGGACGAATTCGTTTACCATGAAATGGTGGCGCACCCCGCACTGTTCACGCACCCGAATCCGGAGCATGTGCTTGTGGTGGGCGGCGGCGACGGCGGCGTCATCCGCGAAATCATGAAGCACCCGAAGGTGAAAAAAGCCGTGCTCGTCGACATCGACGGCAAGGTGATCGAATATTCGAAGAAATATTTGCCGCAAATCGCCGGCCAGTTGGACAATCCCCGCGTGGAGGTGCACGTCAACGACGGGTTCATGCATATCCATGACCACAAGAACGAATACGACGTGATCATGGTCGACTCGACCGAGCCGGTCGGGCCGGCGGTCAATCTTTTCACCCGCGGCTTCTACCAGGGCATCTACGATGCTTTGAAGGAAGACGGCATGTTCGTGGCGCAGACGGACAACCCGTGGTTCAAGGCCGACCTCATCCGTGACGTGAACCGCGACGTAAAGGAAGTGTTCCCGATCGTGCGCAACTACTGGGCGAACGTGCCGACCTATCCGAGCGGCCTGTGGACGTTCACGATGGGCAGTAAAAAGTACGATCCGCTTCAGGTCGACGAGGCGTCGATTCCGGAAATCGATACGAAATACTATTCTCCGCGCCTCCATAAGGCCGCGTTCGTGCTGCCGAAGTTCGTCGAGGACCTGGTGAAATAAAGGAACGGAAACAGAAAGCTTCGTTTCGTTATAACAGAAAGCGGGGATTCGCCTCATGCGACTTGATCAAAAATATTCCGGCAACGTGTTCATTCTGAGCTCCGACGATTACGAGGCGTCCAAGGCGGTCATTTACGGCATGCCGATGGACTTCACCGTTTCGTTCCGCCCGGGCTCCCGCTTCGGTCCGCCGCGCGTGCGCGAGGTGTCGATCGGACTGGAGGAATACAGCCCTTATCTGGACCGCAGCCTTGAGGATATCGTGTATTTCGACGCGGGCGACCTGCTGCTTCCGTTCGGCAATGCAGCGCGCAGCCTGGATATCATCGGCGAATTCGTGCGCGGCGTGCTGGACGACGGCAAAATGCCGGTCGGCATCGGCGGCGAGCATCTCGTCTCGTGGCCGATTTTCCGCGAGGTGTATGCGAAGTATCCGGATCTGGCGATCATCCATTTCGACGCCCACGCCGACCTGCGCGAAAATTACGAAGGCGAGGCGCTGTCCCATTCGACGCCGCTGCGCAAAGCGGCCGAGCTGATGGGCGGCAAGCATATTTATCAGTTCGGCATCCGCTCGGGCTCCCGCGAGGAATGGGCGTATGCGCGCGAGCACATCAACTTTCATCCGTTCGAGGTGCTCGAGCCGCTGAAGAAAGTGCTGCCTTCACTGGCGGGCCGTCCGGTCTATTTGACGATCGACATCGACGTGCTCGACCCGTGCTGCGCGCCGGGCACCGGCACCGCGGAAGCGGGCGGCATCCTGTCGAAGGAGCTGCTCGAAGCGGTGCACGCCATCGCCCGTTCGAACGTGAACGTCGTCGGCTGCGACATCGTGGAGGTGGCGCCGGCTTACGACCCGACCGAACAGACGCAGATCGTGGCCGCGAAGGTGATCCGCGAAATGCTGCTCGGCTTCTTGAAATAAATAAAGATTGTTTCATCTGATTCCATGCGCGGGTAATAACTGGCATCAATAAGCTACGCGCAATGGGAGGGTTTTCGGCATGAAGCTCCGCAATTATCTGGCCTGTCTCGTGTTGGCCGTTTCGGAGATGCCGGCTGAGCAGAGCGAGGGCAGAGGCCTGCATCACCGCCCGAGGCCGGACGAACTTGAGGGCGGCAGAGTGCCCGTGCCGGCGGGCAACGCCGAGAAGTAACGACGGGGGACAAGACATCGCGGAATCGACCGACGCCATATCCGGGCGGCGGCGGACGGGGGCAGCGCCCTTTTGTCCGTCCGCCGCTTGCTTTTTGACGCCGGCTCACACTATAATAGGAAAAAATCGACCAATGACGATGATCGGGAGAGTACCGAGGGCGACAACGTCGAAAGCAGCGAGCCGGGGTGGTGGAAGCCGGCGCGGCGGCGTCCGGGAAGCGCACCCGTGAGTCGGTTTCCTGAACGAGCAACCGGTAGGGAAGCCCGGCGGCGGCCGTTATACGTTTAAGCGGAACGATCCGTCCCTTAGGGCGCCGCCCGAGCGCGGGCACGAACGGGCGTTCCAGAAGAGTGGCACCGCGGACACAGCCTCCGTCTCTTTATTGAGACGGGGGCTTTCTCATTTAGAAATTACGGGCCCCGAGAAACAACCGGAACAGGCCGGCTTTGTGGGGATCGGCAGGGAGGAAAACATGATGTTGTTGGAATGGGCTGCAGATTACTTGGCGCCATATGTGCCGCTCAGCCGCGGCGAGATTCTGCCGGCCATGGAGCGGCCGCCGAAGCCGGAGCTGGGTGACGCGGCGTTTCCGTGCTTCGCGCTGGCGAAGCGGCTCCGGCGTCCGCCGGGCGAGGTTGCGCAGGAGGTGGCGGAGAAGATGCGCCATCTGGGAAGCGAGGTGCGGGCGGAAGCCGCGGGGCCTTATGTGAACCTGCATTTTTCGCCGAATGTGTGGGCCGTCCGCCTGCTGAACAAAGTGCTGGAGCCGGGCTTCGGAACGTCCGGGGCGGGACAAGGCAAGCGGGTCGTCATCGACATGTCGTCCCCCAACATCGCCAAGCCGTTCGGCGTCGGGCATTTAAGGTCCACCATGATCGGCAATGCGCTGGCGAACCTTTACCGCGCTTCGGGGTACGAGGCGGTGACGGTCAACCATCTGGGCGACTGGGGCACCCAATTCGGCAAGCTCATCGCCGCCTTCACGCGCTGGGGCGACCGCAAGACGCTCGAGCGCGACCCGATGCGGGAAAGCCTGCGGCTGTACATGAAGTTTCATGAGGAAGCCGAGGAGGAGCCTGAGCTTGAGGACGAGGCGCGCGAGTGGTTCCGCAAGCTGGAACAGGGCGACGAGCATGCCGTGTCGCTGCGGGGGTTTTTCGTCGATGCGAGCCTGAAGGAATTCAACTGCGTCTATTCGCGGCTCGGCGTGTCGTTCGATTATGTGCTGGGCGAGAGCTTCTATAACGATAAAATGTCCCCGGTCGTCGAACTGCTCGCACAGCGGGGGCTGCTTGAAGACAGCGACGGCGCGAAGGTGGTGCGGCTCGATCACCTGGAGCTGCCGCCCTGCATCATCATGAAGTCCGACGGTACGACGATTTATGCGACCCGCGACCTGGCGACCGCCTTCTACCGGACAAGGGAGATGGGTGCGGATCGGCTGCTGTATGTCGTCGGCGCCGAGCAGTCGCTTCATTTCAAGCAGGTGTTCGCCGTGCTGGATATGGTCGAGGAGGGCTGGTCGGCGCGCTGCGAGCACGTCGCGTTCGGGCTGATGAAGTTCGACGGGAAGAAAATGTCCACCCGCAGGGGCAAGGTCGTTTTCCTTGACGATGTGCTCAATGAAGCGGTCCGCCAGGCGGAAGCCGTGATCGAGGCGAAGAATCCGACGCTCCTGAACCGCAGGGAAACGGCGGAAGCGGTCGGCGTCGGCGCGATCGTGTTCGGCGACCTGCGGAACAGCCGGATGCTGGAAATTGATTTCTCGCTGGAGGAGACGCTTCGCTTTGAGGGAGACACCGGCCCGTATGTGCAGTATGCCTATGCGCGCGCCGTGACGCTGCTCGAGAAAGGGATGGCCGGCGCCGAAGAGTTCGACGAGCCGGCGCCGGAGGCGCTGTCCGGGCGGCTGGCGTGGGAATGCCTCAAGCAGCTGGCCGGTTACCCGGAAGCGATTCGCCTGGCGGCGGAGCAGAACGAGCCTTCGGTGCTGGCCCGGTATTTGCTGGACACGGCCAGGCAGTTCAACCGGTTCTACCGGCATGAGCGCATTCTGTCGACCGACCGGGAGGAGACGCATGCGAGGCTGATGCTGACGGCCGCGGTCGCGGGCGTCCTGAAGAACGGCCTCGAGCTGCTCGGCGTGAAGGCTCCCCGGCATATCTAGGCGGTAAGGGAAGGAAGGAGAAGGGAAGAAAGCGAATGAACGACGATCCGGTTCGCGTGCTGGTGACGCTCGAAAGCCGTCAGGACGGCGGCAAGTCCGAGCGCCGAGAGTATGCGGGAACCTTGTACCGCAAGCCTAATGCCGTCTATGTCCGTTATGAGGACCGGTCGGAGGCCGAGGCGCATATCGGGACGACCGTACGGTGGGACGGACGGGAGCTGCGGATCGTAAGGCGCGGCGCGGTGGACGGCGAGCAGTCGTTCGCGGCGGGCCGCGTCACGGCGGGGCGCTATCGCTCCCGGGCCGCCGATCTGGAGCTGGAGACGAAGACGACGGTCGTGAAGGCCGACCCGGGGGATTGGGCGAACGGTCCTTTTCCGCTGCGGCTGCGTTGGGTCTATAAATTGAAAGTAAACGGACAGCCTGCGGGCCGTTTTGAGATCAATCAGAGTTTACGGGAGGAAATATCAGAAAGAGAGGCCAAGGGAAAGGAAATGTGCTGTAGCAATATCACCAGAAA
>NZ_CAUPYC010000050.1:0-32102 GCF_963515335.1 uncultured Paenibacillus sp.
TTTTGGAGCCAAAAGAAGGCGTCAAAATTGCGCAAGTTAAGCAAACGCGCAGGGTGACGTATCCCTTCGTGCTTGGGAATGCTCATCCCACGGCAACCGCCACGACCGGAATTAAAAGCGGCAAGAATATCTGAAGCTGCACCAAAACGCATAAAGGAACAGGTACCGCAAGTTCTGCGGAAAGGAACGACTGTGAGAGTGCGCCAGTTCGGGGCGCGGGATACGCGTCTGGTCGCGCTCGGTGCAACAGCAATTTCAAGCGTAGACCAATGTCGATATTTCTCTATAATGAGAAGAACGGTTAGTTATCCGATCTACTCAAGCTGATCTCGTCAGACCCGTTTCCTGAAAGAAAGGGATAATGCTCATAAGGAGATTGAAAGACATATACAAGCCCGGCAAACGCGCATTAACAGCAGTGCACGGCGATGTCGGACCGCATACGCAGACACAAAAAAGACTCCCATCGGAAGTCTGATTGGTAGGATAAAAGGGGGCGTCTGCGCCGTTAACGAACAGCCGTAATACGGTAGCTGCATTTGCCGCCGCCTTTGGCCAGGCATTCGGTCCGTTCGACGGCTGCGTCGAGCAAATCTTCAAACAGCGCCAGCTCGCAGCTGCAGGCCTGTTGATAGCGGCCCGCCACCTGGGCGATCGGGCAATTATATTCATGCAGCACGTAGACGGCCTGCCCGTCCTTGCGCGGCGCGCCGTCATGATTCTCGACTTCCACCATGTAGCCCCCGGCGTTCTGGATGGCCGCCAGCTCCTCTACCCGCTCGGCGAGCGGTTTGCCCTCCATGCGGGAGACATAACGTTCGAGAAGCTTGCGCTTGCGCCCCTCAAACAACCGGGTGACCAAGTCGTCCGCTTCCTCCGATTGCTCGAGTTCCTCCAGCAAATCCAGTGCCAAAACGTGGTAATTTTTTGGAAAAAAATGCTCTGCGTATTCCGTCAGTTCATAAATGTAAGCGGGCCGGCCCATCCCCTGCCGGATAACGCGGGGCGTCACGTACTCGTCCCGTTCCAGCGCGTTCAAATGCCTTCGGACCGCCATCTCGGTCAAACCGAGTGTCCGCGACAATTCGCCGACCGTGCCGGGCCCTTTCGTTTTCAACAGCTTTAACACGGCTTGCCTGGTAGATCCGTCATGCCGTGTTCCGTATTCGGGCGTCTGTTCGTCTTTATCTGCCGTCCCCAACCGCTTCACCTCCGAATACGCAACGCGCGCACCAATTCCCTTCAAGCGCCGCCTATCGATTACCGCTATTGTAACCCACTTTCCCTTGCTCGTAAATCATTGCCCGACAGCGGCGCCGTCAAGCCAATTCTCGTTCCAGATACGATTCCACCGCTTCCTTGAATGCGGGCAGCGCGCCCGAAAGCTTGGCGGCAAGCGGATGCAGCGTTTCTCTCGGCCATTCATAGTAATCCTGGACGAGCGGCCTGCGCAGCCGAACCAAAGCGAGCAGCGTTTCCTTGAGCGCCTCCGGAAATACGCCTTCGCCGCCTGTAATCTCCACGATATCCTCATAGCTGCTCGCATCGCGCATAATGAATCCGTCGATCAGACAGCTGCCGACGTCCGTGACGATCTCAATGGCGAGATGAAGCGCCCGTTCTTGCGCGAGCCCTTGAAGCAGCGTGCCGTTCCATTCGGAAGCCAACGTCCGGAACGCTTCCGCGACGTCGGGAACCGAGCGCAGCCGCTGCGCGATCTGTTCGCGGTTTACGTAATACATGCCGACGTCTCCGCCCTTTACGATTTCTTTTTTCGCGCTTTCCGTTTCAGCCAAGCGGCCATGACGATACAACTGATAATAATGACCAGCAGATAGGTCATCATTTCATAAACATCTCTCATTTCGGCAACCTCTTGTTCCGTCCCGTATTCTAGCTCTCGAAATCGACGCTGACCGACGATTCGCGGGCTTCCAGCATATGTTCGATCACTTTTCGGTGCACCGGGTGCACCTGATACGCTTCGAGCGCCTGCATCGACTCGAACTTCGTAATAAGCGCGATGTCGTACGAGCGCTCGGAATGCACAATATCGGTTCCAACCTCGAGATGCTTCAATTCGTCGATCTTGCCCTCCATCGCCTTCAACACGCCGGCCGTACGAGCGATGCTTTCAGCTCCGCGATCCTTCAGTTTGAACAACACGATATGGGTAATCATGGTTTTCCACTCCTTCATTCGCATCTTTCCGGACTCGTCCAAGCCGTCGTCAATCCCGCGACGAATGGCCGATGCCCTTTTGTCACATAATAACCGATACGGAAGTCTTGGGCAATCTTTACGTTATGAGATCGGAGGCCGGCGGCATGCAATATCGGGTGACGTTAATCGCGACGCTGTTCGCACTGGCATTGAGCTTGTATAATTACACGGGCTACGACCCGCATAACCTGTTCTTTTTCATGTTCAGCATACCGGCGTGGTTCGTCGATTTGATTGCGGACGTCCACAATGTCAGCGTTATGCTCATGTATGCCTTGACGGTTGTTTCCTATGCGCTGATCGGTTACGCGGCCGACCGCTTGATTGCAAGGCAACGCATGAAAAAAGGAGCCTGACGGCTCCTTTTGTTGTGGATGATACGGTAAATGACTCGGCTTATTTCTCTACAATCAACTTCGATTTCATGTTGGCGTGCCCCACGCCGCATGGAACGGTACAGACGATTTCATACTCGCCCGCTTTGTCGAATGTGACGTCTTGCTCCAGGGTATCTCCCTTAAGATCGATGCCCAAGTCGGGAATTCCAAGGCCATGGATACCGCTTTTATTTTTGAGAACGAGGCGGACCATATCGCCTTGCTTGACTCGATATTCCGGTTGGTCGAATACGAAGTCGTTGGACGCTTCAACTTGCATCAGCGTCATGCCTTCAGGAAGGCCGGCCGATTCATCGACGGGCTTCTCGGGAAGTCCGAATGTCAGCAGATACAGCCCCAGGACGGAAGCTCCGATGAAGACGGCGAACATTATCCATTTGTGCATTTATTCGCGCTCCCCTTTACACGTAATGTCTACTCCTTATATTACCTAAGATCGCCGCTTCTTCTCAACCTTAAACTTTCCGCGGTTAAAAGTTTTTTCGCGTTTTTGACAAAATCATGAACTTTTCAGCCCGGAAAATACCCCTTCAAAAGACGCTCCGCTTCGGTTTTGACGAATCCCCACCGCATCGTAAAACGATGATGATAGCCGCGGCATACGTACTCCGCGGTCAAGCCGTCCGTCTCGCGCCGCTCGTTGTACACCTTGATGCCGGATTCGCGAAAGCCTTTGCGGATGGCCGCCATCTCGAGCAGCACCCGATCCTGCAGTCCCCTGAGCATCGACTCGTAGAAGCGCGGAAGCTTCGCCGCCGAGGAGCCTACGACCCCGATATCGTTGTCGAGAATTCGCATTACGATGCCCAGCAGAACATAGCGCTTCACCATTGCAAGCTCTTCCTTCGTCTGCACCGGCGGACGGCTCTCGATCCCGGTGCCTCCCGCCCTGTCACTGCTTCCCGTGACCATCGGCCACCCCTCCAAACAGGAACGTTTGTTTTTATTATAGTCCGATCGAACACGTGTTCGCAAGTGGCGTCGGCCGTTAATTTTTGCCCTTCCTCATCATCCCTCAGCGCGATCGTTCACTCCCCGTCTTTCTTTCGGTCCTTGAGCGCCGCAATCAATACGCGGAGCCGTTCCGGAAAAGGCAGGCCGAGACGTCCGTAGTTTTCCGCGACGGAAATGAGCTCGTTGGCCAAGTAAAAATATGTCGCGCCTCCCAAGGCCATGTCGCCCGTTCCGAGCAGCACGTCCAGCCGGTGGGCGAGCAGCAGCACGAGCAGCGTCAGCCCTTTGCGGGCAAGCCCCCAAAAACCGATGTTGCTGCTGAGCCCCTGCTTTTGACGCAGGGCCGCCGCAACGCCCGTTATATAATCGACTCCCATGGCCACGATCAGCACCGTCAGCGCCTCCGTCCAGCCGCCGAACGCGAACGTGACGGCCGCGCCGGCCAGCGCGCAGACGGTCGCCAGAGCCCCCACCGACCATTGCCATTGCATGAATATCCCCTCCTTCTAGATGTCAATTCGGACTGTCCGCCGGTCGCCGTCCCAATGCACCCGGGCTCCGAGGGATTCCGCCAGCGCGCGGAGCGGAACGTATCCTGTCCGGTCTATAACCAATGTCGGTTGAACGGTTCCGTTCACGGTCACCTCTTGGCCGTTCCAGCCGATTTGCGCGCCCAACCGTGTACCGACGAGGCGTGCGGGCCCCCACGTCTGGCCGTCGACGACAAATCCCTTCCCGACGTCCTCGCCGTTCACTTCGACAGTGACGGTCAATGGCTCGTCCTGCGGCGGCCGGACCGGCTCATCGAATCGTTTCAGATCGTAAGCCCGGATAAGCTCTATCAGCTTGTCGGCATACCGCGGATCGGTCGCATAGCCGGTTGCCTGAAGCGCCCGCGCCTGCTCTTCCGGCGTTGCGGCAAGGCGCACGCGCTCATAACGCGGCCGCTGCATCAGCAAATCCTGATCCTTGTAATAGTCGTAGACGGAATCGTAAGCGCGAAAGTCGGCGGACACGTCGACGCGCTCGCCGTCGTAAACCTCCCAGGTGCGTTTGTTCACGGCTCGTCCCCGCCAATAAGGCGTGCGCCTGCCGTCGCCGACCTTAATTCCCCCAAGGTTGTTCCACGGATGAATGACGCCGCCCGTCTCCAGCAGGTTTTGCGCCAAACGGACCGATGGAAAAAAGGGGGATCCCTCGCTTCTGGCACGAATAGCAAGCGGCGCCAACGCCGCAACAAATTGTTCTCTGTTCATAACGGCCTCCCTCTCCCTGCGATCGGTATTCTTGTCCCCGCTTTATGCTATGCGGGCCGCTTAAAGCCCGTCACGGCATTTACGGATGCGGGCAGCGGCGACGGGTTAACGGCAGACCATTTAACGAATGAAAGCCAAGAGAAAACGTCCCAATGACGGCCTGAATGCCGCCATTGGGACGTTGTGGGTTCGTTCGATATCAAACGGTTCGGTTTCTGCGGCCGAACCGTTCCAGCCGGCTTAACCGGGACGCTTCTCCCGGTCCGGCCTTATCGCCGGCTTCCGCGATCGGCAATGGGGCAAGCCGACCGGCGTGTTCGTCTGCGGCTGTGCCGCCGCGTCCGTCCGCGCTATCCGTGCGAAGCGCTTGCAGTCTCAAATCCCTGACAAGCCCTTCCAAATAATCGACCTTCGCCGTCAACGCATGGACGGCAACCAGCAAAGATTTGCAGGAATGATCGGCGGGCGCGGAAACGTCCGTGTCCGGCAGGCCGGCCTTTCCCGCAGCATCGTCCTCCAGCAGCGCCGCAAGCTCCTCTTTCGTCAACAACGGATGTTCCCGCATGGCAATCCCTCATTACCTTTCGTATTCATTCTATCCTATTATTGTCTTTCCGATGCCGGGGAAAGTCAAGGCTAAAAGCAAGCCTTGCCCCGCAATTTACACGATTATTCCGTTATTGCCGGACATCGGGCAATTTGATATAATCGGGTTGCCGCAATAACCAATTTAAAGGCAATGCTACCGTAAAGGTACAACCTCGTTGCATGACGGAGGGTTGTATCTTTTTTATTTTGCCGACGATATGGAGGACTGCCATTATGCTGCTCGAAGCGATCGAACACCGCCCGAAGCTGAACTGGGCAAGCGCGTATGACACCGCAACGGTGGAACTGCGGATCCGGACGAAACGGGACGATATGAAATCCGTTCACGTGCTCGCAGGAGACAAGTACGATTGGAAAAGCACCAAGGTGCTGCAGCCGATGAGAAAGCTGGCGTCGGACGCCTTGTTCGATTATTGGCAAGCGTTCGTGAAGCCGCCGTTCCGCCGGTTGCGCTACGCCTTCCGGCTCGACGACGGCGACTTACGTCTGTGGCTGACGGAGCAGGGCTTCGAGGCCGAGGAGGCGGCCGAGCCGCTGCGTTTCTTCGACTTTCCCTACATCAACCCCGCCGATGTGTTCGAGCCGCCGGCCTGGGTGAAGGATGCGGTGTTCTATCAAATTTTCCCCGAGCGCTTCGCCAACGGCGATCCGTCGAACGACCCGAATGGCACCGAGCCGTGGGGCGGGGAACCGACGCCGGCCAACTTTTTCGGCGGCGATCTCCAGGGCGTGCTCGACAAGCTCGACCACCTGACGGAACTCGGCATCAACGCGATTTATTTCACACCGGTATTCGAGGCGCCTACGAATCATAAGTACGATACCCGCGATTACTACAAGGTGGACCCCGCCTTCGGCACGAACGAGCAGCTTAAAGAGCTCGTAGAGGCATGCCACGCCCGCGGCATCCGCGTCCTGCTGGACGCCGTATTCAATCATGCCGGACGCTCGTTCCCGCCGTTCGTGGATTGCCTTGCGAACGGCGAGTCGTCGCCTTATGCCGGCTGGTTTCACGTCAGGGAATGGCCGCTCGACGCGAAGGACGGCATCCCGACCTACGAAACGTTCGCCTTCGAGCGCCATATGCCCAAATTCAATACCGAGCACCCTGATGTTCAGTCTTATCTGCTCGGCGTCGCGCGTTACTGGCTGGAGGAGGTCGGCATCGACGGCTGGCGTCTCGACGTCGCCAACGAGGTGGATCACCGCTTCTGGCGCTCCTTCCGCGACACGGTGAAGAGCGTCAGGCCGGACGCCTACATTCTCGGTGAAATCTGGCACGATCCGTTAGCCTGGATGCAGGGCGACCAGTTCGACGCCGTCATGAACTATCCGTTCACGACAGCCGTGCTCGATTTCTTCGTCGAGCGCAAGCTCGACGCCAAAGGCTTCGCGGACGCGATAGGCCGGCTGCTGGCCGCCTACCCTACGAAGGTTGCCGAAGCGGCGTTCAACCTGCTCGACAGCCATGATACGCCCCGCCTGCTGACCCTGTGCGGGAACAACAAGGCGCTGATGAAGCTGGCGGCGCTCGTACAGTTTACCGTCACGGGGGCGCCGTGCGTGTATTACGGCGACGAGATCGGCTTGACGGGCGGCGCCGATCCCGGCTGCCGCAAGTGCATGGAGTGGGACGAAGAGAAGCAGGACCGCGAGCTGTTCGGGTTCTATAAACGGCTTATCGCGCTCCGCACCGGCTCCCGGGCGCTTCGCACCGGCGATTTCGGAGTCGTGCAGGCGGAAGCCGGCGGCAAGGTGCTGGCGTACAGCCGCAGCGACGACAAGGAACGGTTCGTCATCGTCGTCAACAACCGGAATGCCGAATCGTCCGCCGTGCTCACACTCGGTCCCGGCCGCTGGCGTGACGCATGGTCGGACGAGCCCGCCGCCACCCTGAACGGGCTGCTCGACCTGACGCTCGAGCCTTACGGCTACCGGATCTACAAGCGCGAAGCGGCAGCCAAGCGCAAATAGAGCAGGCGCATGCGAACGCATGCGCCTTTTACATAACCGTACGCATTTGAACCATACGAAGACGACGGCGAATCCATTTGTCCAGCTCCGGAACAGAGCATGTCATTCCTTCAAAATTGCGGAACTATATGGGGGAAGCGTTAAGCTTTTACCGTCTTCACCCAACGCACTGCCTTCTTTTGTAAACAACAGCAGGTTCGTGAACTCGTTCTGGTCGCGCAGCGTAAGCTTTTGTTCTTCTCCCGACATATTGTGTACCACGAGCACACGCTCGTCCTGCGTCATCCGCACGAATGCCGTCATTTTATCGTTGTCGCTCGGATAGTCGGCGATACTTCCGTCACGCAGCGCTTTCACTTCATTCCGCCAACCGATCAACTTGCGGTAATGGCTGAGCAGCGATTCCGGATCGCCCGATTGCCGTTCCACGGAAAGCGTTTCACTGTTGTTCCTCGTATTTTCCCAAGTCGTCTGCCCCGCTTTAGGTTCTTCATACCACAGCATCGGCTCACGGATAAACTCATCCGGTTTCATGCCCTGCATCCCGATCTCCTCGCCGTAGTAGATGAAAGGATTTCCGGGTATCGTCAGCAGCAAAGAGGCGGCCACTTTGGCTCGATCCACATTTCCTCCCAGTACGCTCATCACCCGATTCTGGTCATGGTTGCTCAGGAAAGGGGCGTCGATAAAGGCACCGTTTGACGCCTTGGCAAACAAACCATAGGCCCGCGCAATGGAAAAGCCCAAATCCGCGCCCCGCTCCCTGTTCGCCAGGTCCACCAGCTGTTGCGCAAGCCCGAAGTTAAATCCCGAATCAAACGGTTCCAGATAAGGCGCGACCGTTACCGGGGAATTTTCCCATATTTCACCCACGATGTATGCTTCGGGATTTACCTCATCCATGCCCTTGCGGAATTCGTTCCACCATGTGATGTTTTTGGCAGCCTTGTCCTCGTTGCTATAGTCGGCTTGCGTGTCAATGAAAATATGTTTGGCCGCATCCAGGCGGAAACCGTCCGCGCCTTGCTTAAGCCAAAATTGGCCGATCTTGATCATTTCCTGCCTGACTTCCGGATTGTCCAAGTTTAGATCCGGCATGCCCTCCCAGAAGGTTCCCAGGTACTTGCTGTCGCCATACGAATGCCAGGCGTTACCGCTGCCAGTGGCACTGGCCGTTTCCACTTTCTCGTCCTTGTTCTTCCATGTGTACCAAGAGCGGTATTTGCCGTCCGGATTTTTCGAATCCGTGAACCAGGGATGCTCCGAGCTGGAATGGTTCACCACCAAATCCATAATCACTTTTATGCCGCGCTTGCGGGCTTCTTCGGTTAATCGCTTGAAGTCTTCAAGCGTCCCATATTCCGGATTGATATCGTAATAATCCGTTACATCGTATCCATGGTAACTTGGAGAAGGGTTAATCGGCATGAGCCAGATTCCCCCCACGCCAAGATCGGTATCCGTATCGGGATCGCCGTCGTTCAAGTAATCCAGCTTCTCGATAACGCCGCCCAAATCCCCGATTCCGTCTCCGTTCGAATCATAAAAAGAACGGACGAAAATTTCATAAAAGACGGTAGATGGCTGTTCATCGACATCGACACCGGCATTGGCCGGCTTGGCGCTTTCCGGCAAGCGTCGTTCCTCCGCCGCCGGACTTTCCGTCCGTGCTTCATTCCGTCCTGTCTTTCGGCCCGATTCATTCCCGGTTTCGCTGCAGCCGGCCGCTACCATCACGGCCAAGAAGGCAAAGCCTATCGCACTCCGTTTAATTCCTTTCACTATACGTAGTAACACCCTTTCTATTTGAAGACCATGTATCCGTAAGGATCGATTTGAATTGTTACGGCATCCGCTGCTTTATATTCGCGCCCGGTTAATAACTCCGTCACCGTGTCCCCATCTTTTTTCCAGGGAAAGGAAACCTTCACTTCCTGCTCCCGCGGACTGTTGTTGATGAGCAGGCCGGCCGCCTGATACGGAATGCGCGCCAGAAATCGTGATCCACCTCGTTCGCCACATCCAGGCGCCATCCGTCAATTCCCGCCTCCTCCATCCAGTAACGGGCTACCTTGAGCAAATACTCCCGCACTTCCGGGTTCTTCGTATTGAGCTTTGGCATCGTGAAGACATCGTTGGTGAACGTCTCGTAATTCGTTTTCGGGCGCTGGACGATCGGAAAATCCTCGATAAAAAACCAATCGGCATATTTCAAAGCCTTGCCGCTCTTCAATACATCCTGGAACGCGAAGAACGTATCCCCGCAGTGATTGAAAATGGCGTCGAAGATGATCCGTATTCCTCTCGTGTGCGCTTCGCTCACCAGGAACTTCGCCGTGTCCAAATCGCCGAATTGGGGATCGATGCTGTAATAGTCGGTCGTATCGTATTTGTGGTTGGTGGTGGACGCAAACACCGGGGTCATATAAATGACGTTGGTCCCTAATTCCTCAAGGTAGGGAAGCTTTAAGATGATTCCCGCCAGGTCTCATACAGCTCATCCCAAGCCACTTTCGACAAAGCCAGGCTGCTCTCACGGCCCTCGGATTGGTATCGGTCCCCGTGCAGAAGACTGCAGCGGGTAACGTCTCCTTTTTTCGTACGCAATCTCACTTTCAATTCATGCTCGCCCACCGCAAAAGCAAACGGTTGATCGGCGACATGCAGCAAAGCCTCTTTAAGCAAAAGAATACACGCTCCCGAGTGTCGGATTCGTCCTGCAAATGACAGGCAGGTTACTGCGGCTGTTGCATGCCGACCCATAACGTCAAAGCGGAAAACGACATGATAGCCAGCGATATGACAACAGCGATAAATAAAAATACTTTCGTTAATCTGGACACCGGACATAACCTCCGATCATCCTTTATTGGCTCCCGCTTTCAAACCTTCGATAATATACTTCTGCAGGAAGAGGAACAGCACCGTAATCGGAATGGCCACAAGTACCGCGCCCGCGGCGAATCGGGTGAACTCGGTGTTTCCTCTGCCCGTCACCATCTCGAAAAGGCCGATGGCCAGCGTCTTATTTTCATTGGAGCGGAGTACGAGACGCGCAAAAATAAAGTCCATCCAGGGTCCGATAAAGTTACTGACCGCGATGAAGGTTAGAATCGGTACCGACAGCGGCATCATAACCTTAAAAAAGATGGTCGTATTCGAAGCCCCGTCAATTTTAGCAGCTTCCTCCAGACTGCGCGGCAGTCCGTCGAAATACCCTTTTACGAGCCAGGCTCCGAATGGAATGGAACCGCCGGCGTACACAAGGATCAAGCCCCAGTGGTTGTCAAGCAAATTTAGCTGCAGCAGCAAAATATAAATGGCGATCATGCCCATGAATCCGGGAAACATCTGCAGCACGAGCATGGTCATCAGCCCTTTTTTGCGGCCGGGGAAGCGGAACCGCGAGAAGGCATACGCCGATGTGACAATCAGGAAGGTGGAGATGAGCATGTTCATGGTTGCGATGAACAGCGTGTTCTTGTACCAGAGCAAATAATCCGTTTCCTCAATCAGTGCTTTGTAATGAGCCAGCGTCAACTGATCCGGAATAAAAGCGCTGCTGAACAGCGTATTCCCCGGGTTCATCGAACCGATCACGATCCAAATGACCGGGTAGAGGACAAAAATGGCGGTAAGAATCAGAATCAGGTAAATGAACGTAACAACCAGATTCTCCCGGACTCTCATGCCAACCGACAGGGATTGTTTGGTTCGCGCACGGTTCGTCATTGTATCATATCCTCTTCTTTAAAGGCTCTTGTTCTCCGGAAATTATAAACAGAGAAAATGGAAACGATCACGAAAATCAGGATGGATACCACAGATGCCATGTTGTACTGGTTCTGTTCGAGCGTAAGCTTGTAAATCCAGGAGATCAGAATGTCCGTCGATCCGGCGTAACTGTATGCAATGTTGGCCGGTCCGCCCTGCGTGAACAAATAAATCATGTTAAAGTTATTGAAGTTGCCGGCAAAACCCATGATCAGGAGCGGTGCGGTCGCGAACATGACGAGCGGAAACGAGATTTTCCAAAACTTCTGCCATCCGCTTGCGCCGTCCACTTCGGCCGCTTCGTACATATCCCTGTCGATGCTGGTCAGCACCCCGGACATGAGCGCCATCCAGAACGGAAAACCAAACCAAATGTTGACCGCTACAAGTGCTATTTTGGCCCATGTTGGATCGGAAAGCCACGGTATCGGATCGAATCCTAGTTTTGCTAGATACTGGTTTATAGGCCCGAACTGTCCATTAAAAATATTACGGAAAATCAAAATCGAAATAAATTGCGGTATTGCCCATGGCAAGATGAATATCGTTCTCCACAACCTCTTATAACGGATTCGTTTGTGGTTGATAATGACCGCATAAAACAAACCGGTAAAAAACGTTGTGACAGTGGCGAGAATCGACCACATTATCGTCCACCACAATACCCCATAGAATGTATTGCTCCAAATCTCCAATTTGAACAAGTTGACGAACGTCTGGAAACCGACCCAGTCGACGAGCTTTAAGGGAGGCAGAATCGGCGAAGCGTAGTTCGTAAATGCGATTAATATGCCGAATGCGAGCGGCAAAATTGTCAAGAACAGCGTGAAAAAAAAGGCGGGTGTCAGAAGAATATAGGCGTAACCGTTATCCCACGCATTCCGCAAAGATTCGGCAAACGTTTTAGGCTGCCCGCCCTGATCGATCATTGTGGCCGTTTTATGGGCGTCGATGATATTGCGGATATAGATCAAGAGAATTATAAAGATGACAATCAGGATAATAACGCCATTAATCATGAGGAAAATCGAATGGTCGCCCTGCTCGGTGATCTTTCCCCGTGCACTCCGAACCTGAGGCTGTTCACCCAGCGTATATAAACCCCACAGTCCTTTGACGATAGGTTTATACCAAACTACGATCACAAAACATTCAAGAACAACATACAGGATGCCTTTGATGAATTGTCGGTTGTAAAGCTGCCCAAATCCCATAAACAGCGCCGACAGTACCGCGCTGATGACGGCTCGTTTCAACACCGGTTTCTTGGCGGCTAATGTATTTATTTGAGGACTCATAGGAGCCACCTTTCTTTATGATCATATACCGCCCAATGTTCTCCAATCGGCGGAAACATTGGGCGGTGCAAGGCAAAGCTCTTATAAAGCGATCTTAAGGAGGTCTTATTGTTCTGTCTTTTGAATTTTGATGGCTTCCTTGATTTGCTGCACCCCTGAATCAAGAGCCTCCTTCGGAGTGGATTGCTCGTTCCAGATCGCGGCAAGAGCTGATCCCGCCGGTCCCCATACGGCAGGCATCTCCGGTATATTAGGCATTGGTACGGCAAATTGCGCTTGAGTCAAGAAGGCTGCGGCAATTTCGTCATTTTTAATGGTCTCGTTCTCGAGCAACGATTTGCGCGGCGGGAGTTCGCCCGTGATTTCAAAACGCTTAAGCAGCATTTCTTCGCTGGTGGCGAATTTGGCATACAGCGAAGCGGCTTCCGGATATTTCGTGTACGCGTTCACGTAGAAACCTTTAACGCCGGAAAAGCTTGTCGGAACCTTGCCGTTTTCGAGCTTCGGCAGCGGGACTACGCCAAAGTTGACACCCGCTTCCTTATGGCCTTTAACCGCCCACGGACCGTCGATATTAAACATCAATTTGCCTTCGTTAAATAAAGATTGCTTTACGTCATAAGTGATGTCTTCGTTCTTAAGCGGCAAAATCTCTTTTTTGAGACGCAGCATAAATTCTCCGGCTTTCACGGCGCCTTCATTGTTCAAGCCAATATCGCCAGGATCCGTGTTGTCCTTGCCGAAAACATAGCCTCCGAAGCCGCCGATGATGGAGTATGCAAAGTAGAAGTTTGCGGGTTCCATCATAAAGCCGTACTTGTTTTGAGATTTATCCGTGAATGCTTTCGATTGGGTGATAAGCTCTTCAAATGTTTGGGGCGCTTGAGCCGCGAGATCTTTATTGTAAAACAAAGCGTAGGTCTCAATATTTGTGGGGTAGCCATACATTTTACCATTCACTGAAGTGCCGTTAATCGCAGCTTCCATGAAATCCTGCTGGTATTCATCGGCGTAGAAGTTTTCCAAAACCAATCCTTCCGCAACCATTCCACCGGCACGGTCATGAGGCGCGGCGAATACGTCCGCCGCAAGACCGGCAGGACCGTCCGTTTTTAATTTGGTTGGCGCATCCGTGTGTCCGACTTCCTCGACCTTAACCGGAATTCCATATTCTTTCGTAAACTGTTCAGCCACATACTTTGACCACTCCCCTTCCTTGTCCTTGTTGTCCCACACGATCAAGGAAGCGCCTTCCTCCGGCTTAAACTCTTCTTCCGCAGCTTGATTGTTTTCCGCCGCCGCATTGTCGCCAGCGGAATTCGCGGCGCCCGAATTGTTCGTGGCCGCGCTTTTTCCGCTATTGCCCGCCGCATTGTTACTGCCGCATGCCGCAAGGGTAAACACCATTGTAAAACAGAAAATAAGTACCAACAGCCGTTTCAATTTCATCGATACCAACCCGCCTTTTCGATAATTTTTCAGAATTTCTGAAATACAAGTACAGATGTCTTCCATAACCCGCCCCGCCCTTATTTCATCCGCAGTTCCGCCGATTCCCACCCCCTTAGCGTCATTCACATCCCGATAAATCCGGTTTAGTGCAAACGTTTGAATGAATTGTCAACAAATAAAGAAAAGGCACAACCTCACCGTAATTTAATCGGTTCCGAGGTTGTACCTTCAACAGGTAGCATTGCCTTCAATTTGTCAAAGACGGCGTCGAATTTATTGGGCTTCCGCTTGCTTGCTTCCATCATACGACATTGATAAAAGCGTTTGCAATAATGAAATCAAGCGATTTTTATTGATTATTTAATCATAACAGGTCGTTTTCTTAAATTTCCTCTCTGTATCTACTCAAATCTCGAATTTATTTTAATTGTTAACGTTTTCATTTTTCTGTTGAAACCAGGTTCCCGATAGGCTATGACAGGGCGTACAAAGGATGCAAACGTTTGCCGCATGCCGGCTGATCATCCCGCATCGGCTCATGAATTCGCGCTTCATCGCTGTCCATCACCTAAAATGAATGAAGCCTCCGACCGCTGCTTGCCCGCAGCGAACGTCGGAGACTTTTTGGACTCGACTAAAGGGACGTTACTTGCCGGTTGCACACGATGGAGCGCCGCAAAGCCCATGAATTTTTTTTACCCCGTTCGTCGGTATGGTCGCGATGACCGTTCCGCACGATTTGCACAGGACCATTCCGAGCTCCGGGCCGCGAACCGCCTCCAACGTCTTCGAATCGCTTGCCATCATCTCACAAACCTCCCTGGTTATTGGTCATTGGCATCCATCCGACAGAAAACGCTTACCGTTATTTATTACACATTAATTATATAATATGACGCAATAAATAACAATACCTATTTATTTATGCATCATAAAAAAGGCGGCGCCACTCGGCCGGCGTCCTCGAATTGCTCCGCTTTCTCATTCCGATCCACGCCAATTAGGCGGCTGCCTTAGGCAAACCGCCCGCCGGGCACATATATTGGTATCGGTTCAGAACTTCTCGATGGGAGGATGCTGCAGATGAGCTATACCGTCCAACCCGGCGAAACGCTATGGTCGATTGCCGCCCGGTACGGCACGACCGTCCAGGCGATCATGCAGGCCAACGGGCTGACGAATCCGAATGCGATTTACCCCGGTTTACGGCTGTACATTCCGATTTCGGGAGGCCAGCCTTATCCGCCCGGCCCGCCGTTCCCTCCGCCGCCGGGACCGCCCGGAGGCGGCAGCCTGGAGCGCAGGGTAGACCGGCTGGAGCGGCAGGTGGATCGGCTCAATAATGAGGTCGACCGGCTCGAGCGGCGGATCAACCGGCTGGAGCAAGGTCCGAGGTAACGTCAGCCGGTTTTGTTCTCGAGCACCCGGAACGCGGCGGTCGCGGCCGAGCATATTTCGCCGCTCTCGTCCGTCAGCGTGCCTTTGGCCATAATCGTCCTGCCGGAGACGAGGATGATCTCCGCGACGGCCGTTATCCTGCCGCTCCTGACCGGGGCAAGAAAATGCACATTCAGGCCGGAGGTCACCACCGTGTGCTCCGGCCTGACGGCCATGGCGGCCAAGCCCATCACGGAATCGAGCAGCGTCGAATAAACGCCGCCATGCACAATGCCGAGCATGTTGAGATGATGGGGCTTGACGTCAAGGCCGGCCGTCACCTTGCGGTCGTCCATGCTGACGAGCTCGCAGCCGGTGTAGCCCCAGAATGTTCCGGCCGCCTTGGCAAACAGGCTTTCATAGCCGTTCGCCGTATGTCTGTCCTTCATGCGCGGCGGATCTCCTCCTTTTCGGCCGCGCCGGGGCCTGCCCCCAGCGCGGCCGCCTTATTTCGCGGGCCGGCCCTGCGGCCCTTCCTCCTCGAGCAGCTTCCGGCGCAGCACCTTGCCGGCCATCGTCTTCGGCAGGCTGTCGCGGAATTCGTACATATGCGGCACCTTGTAGGCGGCCAGGCGCTCCCGGCACCATTTTTCGAGTTCACGGGCCTCCAGCGAAGCTCCTGCCTTGAGCACGACAAACGCTTTCACCGTCTCGCCGCGGTATTTGTCGGGAACGCCGAGCGCCGCCGCTTCCTCCACGTCCGGATGCTCGAAGAGCACCTCCTCGATCTCGCGGGGGAAAATATTGTAGCCGCCGGCGATGATCATATCCTTCATCCGGTCCATGATGTAAAAGAAGCCGTCCTCGTCCATCCGCGCCATGTCGCCCGTGCGGAGCCAGCCGTCCTGCAGCACCTTGGCGGTTTCCTCCGGCCTGTTCCAGTACCCTCTCATGACCTGGGGGCCGGATACGGCCAGCTCGCCGATCTCGCCGCGTGGAAGCTCCTCTCCCGTTCCGGGATCGACGATCCTGGCCGCCGTGTCGGGGAAAGGAATGCCGATCGAGCCGAGCTTCCTTGTCTCCCAAATGTTGTTGGCATGCGTGACGGGCGACGCCTCGGTCAGGCCGTAGCCTTCGATCAGGCGTCCGCCGGTCATCGACTCGAACCGCTCCTGCACCTCCAGCGGAAGAGGCGCCGCGCCGCTGATGCAAATGTTGATCGAGGACAGATCGTACTTCCGCACCTCCGGATGGTTGATCAGCGCGATATACATCGTCGGCGCGCCGGGAAACACGGTCGGATGCTGCTTGTCGATCGTCTTCAGCACTTGGCCCGCCTCGAACCGGGGAACCAGGATCAGGCAGCCGCCGAGCAGCACCGACTGGTTCATCAGCACCGTCATGCCGAACACGTGAAAAAACGGCAGCGCGGCGAGGTAGCGTTCCTTGCCGGGCACCTTTCGGTACGCCCACTTGCTTGCCTGGACCGTGTTGACGACCGCGTTGTAGTGCGTCAGAATGACGCCCTTCGATATGCCGGTCGTGCCGCCCGTATACTGCAGCATCGCCATTTCGCTCTCTGCGTCGACCTCGGCGCGAACAGGCGTGCCGGGCGAATCGTGCAGCAGCTTCAGGAAGGATTGCACATTCGCGCCGTAGCTGACATCCCGCTTCAGGCCGTCCTTCTTGACCTTCAGCGGGTACAGCAGATTTTTGGGAAAAGGCAAATAGTCCTTGATCGACGTGACGATCGTATGGCGCACGGGCGTCTTCGGCACGACCTCCTCCACCCGGCGGTACAGCAGGTCGAGCGTCACGATCGCCACCGCGCCGGAATCCTTGAGCTGGTGCTCAAGCTCGCGCGGCACGTAGAGCGGGTTCGTCATGACGACGACTGCCCCGGCCAGCAGCGTACCGTAATACGCGATGACCATGGGAGGGCAGTTCGGCAGCATGAGCGCCACCCGTTCGCCCCTGGCCACCCCAAGCCTTTGCAGCGCATTCGCGAACTTGTAAGCGCATCCGAGCAGCTCCGTGTAAGTCAGTTCCTTGCCCATAAAATGCACCGCCGGGTGCTTCGGAAACTTCGCCGCCGCCTGCACGAGAAATTCCGCCACATTGTGCTTCGGGTAATCATAAGACGGCGCCACTTCCTTCGGATAATGCGACAGCCACGGTTTGCGGTTTTGCGTTTGCGTTTGCGTCAAGACCCATCACCTCATTGGTTTGGACTCGAACCGACAGACACTAACAGACGAACCTTTCCGTCGACACCACAAGCGCGGCCACCTGCCGCTTCAACTCGATTGTATTGACCGGTGTGCGGCGGGTCAGCTTCTTCAGCACCGACAGCTGGGTGCGCAGCATGTCGCCGGCTTCGACCGCCGACAGCGTTTCCTTCGCCAGCGATTCGATCTTGTCGAACGCCTCCTGGACGAACACCCTCGTCATCGCAACGGCGGCTGCGCATTTCTGCTCCCCCGCGCTCTCCAGCCGCTTCTTCGTCCGCAGCAGCGCGCTCTCCATCGCATAGATCTGGATCATGATGTCGGCCAGATGGCTGAGCGCCTCCTGCTCCTGCTCCAGCCTGACTCCGAATTTCCGGACGGCACCGCCTCCCGCCATCAGGAATATTTTTTTGGCCATCGACAGCAGATGGGTTTCTTCCTCCAGCACGCCGTCGAACTGCCGGCCCGGCACAAGCTCCAGCAGCTCGGCCTGGAGCGCCTGGGCTTTTTGCAGCAGCGGCAGCTCGCCCTTCATGGCGCGCTTGATCAGCGTGCCGGGGATGAGCAGCCGGTTGATCTCGTTCGTTCCTTCAAACAGCCGGTTGATCCGGGAATCGCGGTAAATGCGCTCGATTTTGTACTCCTGAATATAGCCGTAACCGCCGTGAATCTGCACCCCCTCGTCCGCGACGAAGTCGAGCGCCTCGGAGCCGAACACCTTGTTGATCGACGCCTCCAGCGCATATTCCGCAATCGCTTTGGCGGACAGCGCCCCCGCTTCGGGGCTGTTGTGGTCGATGCCGGCAAGACCCGCGTCCATCAGGCCCGCAGTGCGGTATACCATGCTCTCCAGCACGTAGGTGCGGGTGTTCATCTCGGCCAGCTTTCGGCCGATCAGCGGGAACGAGGAGATCGGCCTGCCGAACTGCTGCCGCTCGTTGGCGTATTTGGCGCTGATCTCGATCGCTTCCTTCGCGGCGCCGAGGCAGCCGACCGCCAGCTTGAAGCGGCCGATGTTCAGGATGTTGAAGGCGATCAGGTGGCCTTTGCCGACCTCCCAAAGCAGGTTCTCCGCCGGCACCCTGACATCCTCCAGGATGAGCGGACGCGTCGAGGAGCCTTTGATGCCCATTTTTTTCTCTTCCGGACCGAAGCCGACGCCTTCCATCGTCCGCTCGACGATGAAGGTGCTGAACTCCTTGCCGTCCACCTTCGCATACACGATGAAAATGTCGGCGAAGCCGGCGTTCGTAATGAACTGCTTCGCTCCATTCAATATATATGCGCCGCCGTCCTCCGTTAGCCTGGCGGTCGCCTTCGCGCCGAGCGCGTCGGAGCCCGACGACGGCTCGGTCAGGCAGTAGGCGGCAATCTTCCGGCCGCTCGCCAGGTCGGGCAAATAGTTGCGCTTCTGCTCCGGCGTGCCGAAGTAGACGATCGGCAGCGTGCCGATGCCGACATGGGCCCCCACCGACAAGGCGAACGAGGACGCCTTCGACAGTCTCTCGCCGATCAGCGTGGAGCTGATCTTGTCGAGGCCGAGCCCGTCGAACGCTTCCGGCACGTCCGCGCCGAGCAGGCCGAGCTCTCCGGCCTTGCGCATCAGCTTGACGGTCAGGCCGTAATCGAGCTTCTCGATCTGCTCGTCGACCGGCAGTATTTCGCGTTCGACGAAGTCGCTCGTCGTCTCGGCGAACATGCGCTGCTCCTCCGTCAAGTCCTCCGGTGTCACGACCGACCCCGCGTCCGGGTCATCGATGACAAAGCTTCCGCCAATGATTTTATCCGCCGCCATGCTCCATCTCCCCTTCGTATGCGTTATTCAACGTGCCTGCCGGCGGCGGCGCACCGCCGCCGGCGTGCTGCTGCAGTCTACAGCCGATGAATCGCCGCGCGAACCGTCAGTCGGCGTACACTTCAAACACGCCGGCCGCGCCCATGCCGCCGCCGATGCACATCGAGACGACACCCAGCCCGCCGCCGCGGCGGCGCAGCTCGTAGATCAGGCTGGCGGACAGCTTCGTTCCGGTGCAGCCGAGCGGGTGGCCGAGGGCGATGCCGCCGCCGTTCACGTTCACGAGCGATTCGTCGAGGCTCAGCGCCCTGATGACATGCAGGCATTGGGAAGCGAACGCTTCGTTGATCTCGAACAGCTTGATGCCGTCCAGGCCGACCCCGGCGCGCGCCAGCGCCTTGGGGATCGCCTCCACCGGGCCGACGCCCATCATGTCCGGATCGACGCCGGCAAGCGCAAACGACCGGAAAGCAGCCAAGGGCTTCAGGCCGAGCTCCTCCGCCTTCTCCCGGCTCATGACGAGCGCGGCCGCCGCGCCGTCGCTCATCTGCGAGGCGTTGCCCGCGGTCACGGAGCCGCCGGCTTTGAACGCGGGCTTCAGCTTGGCCAGCGCTTCGACCGTCGTATCCGGGCGCACGCCCTCGTCCTGCTCGAGCCGGACGGGCTTCTCCCACGGCTTGCCGTTGTCGCCGAAGCCCTTCAGCATTGTAGCGACCGGCACAATTTCGTCGCGGAACGCCCCCGATTGCAGGGCGGCCGCGGCCTTGCGGTGGCTGTCCGCCGCGAAGCGGTCCTGGTCCTCGCGGGAGATGCCGAACCGGTCGGCGACGTTCTCGGCCGTATGGCCCATCCCGATATAAACGTCCGGCATCTCGTCCACGATGCCCGGATGCGGGGACGGCTTGAAGCCGGTCATCGGGACATGGCTCATGCTCTCGACGCCGCCGGCGATCACGACATCGGCGTTGCCCGTCATGACGCGTTCTGCGGCAAACGCGATCGACTGCAGGCCGGACGAGCAGAACCGGTTGATCGTCAGCGCCGGCACCGTGGACGGAAAGCCTGCGTACAGCGACATGATGCGGGCGAAGTTAAGCCCCTGCTCTCCTTCCGGCATCGCGCAGCCGATGATGATATCCTCGACGTCCGACTTGCTCACGCCCGGAGCCCGGTCGATCACCGCCTGCAGCACCGTGCGGCCCAAATCCTCCGCGCGCGTCTGCGCCAAACTGCCTTTCTTCGCGCGCCCGACCGGCGTGCGGGCCGCGGCTACGATGACAGCCTCTCTCATGTTCATTCACCTCGCTTGGGAATCGGTTAATTGCGAAGCGGCTTGCCTTTGGACAGCATGTATTGCATGCGCTGCTGCGTCTTCGGTTCGCCGCAAAGGCTGAGGAACGCCTCGCGCTCCAGATCGAGCATATACTGCTCGGTCACCATCGTGCCGGCCGGCAGGTCGCCGCCCGCCAGCACATGCGCCAGCTTGCCGGCGATCAGCAGATCGTGGTCGCTGATATAGCCGCCGTCCCGCATCGCGCGGGCGCCCAGCTTGAGCACCGCTTTGCCGTCCGCGCCGATGACGCGGATCTTCTCCGGCTGCGGCTGCTCATAACCAGCTTGCACGAGCCGCAGCGCGGACTGCTTCGCCTCGTAAATGCGATGGTCGGCATTCATCACGATACGGTCCGCCGGCCGCAGGTAACCGAGCCGTTTGGCGTCATGCGCGCTCGTCGACACCTTGGCCGTCCCGATATTCAGGAACACCCGGTTCATGTGCGGCTGCAGGTCGATCTCCGGGTCGGGATCGGCCTGCGTGAGCCGCAGCGCCATTTCCTTGCAGCCGCCGCCTGCCGGGATCAGTCCGACGCCGACCTCCACGAGGCCGTAATAGGTCTCGGCGTCGGCGACGACCCGGTCGGCCGGCATGCACACCTCGACGCCGCCGCCGAGCGTCATCCGGTGCGGCGCGGCCACGACCGGCTTGGCGGAATGCTTCAGCTTCATCATCGTGTTCTGAAACACCTGGATAATGGCGTCGACTTCGTCCCATTCTTCGTCCTGGGCCTCCATCAGCAGCAGCATGAGGTTGGCCCCGACGCAGAAGTTGCGGCCCTCGCCCGCGATAACCAGCGCCTCGTAATTCGCCTGGACCTCGTCGACGCTCTGCCGGATCATCGTCAGAATGTCGGCCCCGATCGCGTTGTTCGGCGAATGAAACTCCAGGCAGGCCACCCCGTCGCCGATATCGATCAGGCTCGCGCCGCTGTTCGAGCGGATCGCCTTGTTGCGCTCCTTCAGGCCGCGCAGCGAGATATGCTCCGGCGGCGGAACATCCTCCTTGTAGCGGCCTTGGTAAACGAACGAGACCGCTCCCATTCCCTCCGCCTCCGCCTTGCGGTAGAACGATTCGTTCCCGGCCGCCAGCCACTCCTTCACCCAGGCCGGCACCGCCTCGCCTTCGGCTTCCATCTGTTCCGCCGTGCGCCGAAGCCCGATCGCGTCCCACGTCTCGAACGGGCCGAGCTCCCAGCTGAAGCCCCACTTCATCGCGCGGTCGATGTCGACGATCGAATCCGCAATCTCGCCGAGCTTTTCCGCCGAATACAGCAGCGTCTTTTTCGTGATCGCCCATGCCAGCCCCGCATAACGGTCGGCCGCGCCCGCGCCGAGCAGCGCCTTAATCTTCTCCTTCGCGCCCTTCGCCGCTTTGGCGGCCTCGAGCGAAGGCGACGAAATCTTTCCGCTCTCGGCGTACGCCATCGCCGTCAGATCGAGCGATTGGATTTCGCTGCCGCCCTCGGAGCTCTTCACCTTCTTGTAAAAGCCCTGGCCGGCCTTCTCGCCGATCCACCCGCGGGCCGCCATATCCTTCAGCACCTGCGGCGTCTCGAAAACCAGCTTCTCCGCACCCTCTTCTACCTTGTCATATACGTTATTCGCCACATGCACGAAGGTGTCCAATCCAACCAGGTCCAGCGTCCGGAAGGTCGCGCTTTTCGGCCGGCCCATCGCCGGTCCGGTGACGGCGTCCACCTCCTCGACGGTGAAGCCGCCGCCCTCCATCGCCTGCAGCGTGACAAGCAGCCCGTACGTGCCGATCCGGTTCGCGATGAAATTCGGCGTGTCCTTCGCCACAACGACGCCTTTGCCGAGCGTGCGCTCGCAGAACGACTTCATCCCGTCGACGATCGCCGGATCGGTCGTCTCGCCGGGAATGATCTCGAGCAGCTTCATATAGCGCGGCGGATTGAAGAAATGGGTGCCGAGAAAATGGTTCCGGAATTCCGCGCCGCAGCCTTCCGCCATGGCGTTGATCGAAATGCCTGACGTATTGGAGCTGACGATCGTGCCCGGCTGCCAATGGGCCTCGATTTTGCGCAGCAGTTCCCGCTTGACCGCCAGGTTCTCCACGACGGCCTCGATAATCCAGTCGGCATCCTTGATCTTTGCCAGGTCGTCCTCGAGATTGCCCGGCGTAATCCGCCCCGCGAACGCCTCGTCATAGAGCGGCGCAGGCTTCGTCTGGCCCAGACGCGCGATTGCGGCGGCCGCCAGCCGGCTGCGCACGGCCGGATGATCGGTCGTCAACCCCTTCGCTTCCTCGTCCGGCGTAAGGGAAGCCGGCACGATGTCGAGCAGCAAGCAGGGAATGCCGGCGTTCGCCAGATGGGCCGCGATGCCCGCCCCCATGACGCCGGAGCCGATGACGGCCGCCTTTGAAATTTTCATGGCCATAGGTTCATGCCTCCCGTTCGGTAATCGGTTCACGCACAGCGGAAACAGCCGCAGCGGTGCCGCCGAGAACGGCGCGCGCCAATATTTCCGCGACATCGAGCGTCTTGACGCGCTCTTCGACTTCCTTCTGCTTCGTTCCGTCCTCCAGCATCGTCAGGCAATACGGGCAAGCGCTGCCGATCATCGTCGGCTTCGTTTCCAGCGCCTGCTCGGTGCGCGCCGTGTTGACGCGTTTGCCGGCCGTCTCCTCCATCCACATCATGCCGCCGCCCGCGCCGCAGCACATGCCGTTCTCGCGCGAGCGCTCCATTTCAACGAGCTCTACGCCGCGGATCGCCCGCAAAATGTCGCGGGGCGCCTCGTAAACGCCGTTATACCGCCCCAGGTAGCAGGAATCGTGGTACGTGATGCGTTCGTTCATTTCGTTAACCGGCTTCAGCTTGCCGCCGCGCACCAGCTCGGCAAGCAGCTGCGTATGATGAATGACTTCCACCCCCTCCAGCCCGAATTCGGGATATTCGTTTTTGAGCGTGTTGAACGTGTGCGGACAAGCGGTCACGATCTTCTTGACGCCGTATTTGTTGAACGTCCCGATGTTCTCGGCGCACAGCTGCTGGAACAGCATCTCGTTCCCCATCCGGCGCGGGGTGTCGCCGGAGTTCCGCTCCTCGTTGCCGAGAATCGCGAACGATACGCCCGCTTCGTTCAGCAGCCGCACCAGCGCGCGGGACACCTTGCGCGTCCGGTTGTCATACGAGCCCATCGAGCCGACGAAGAACAGCACCTCGAAGCCGGGGTTCTCCCTGACGGTCGGCACGGGAATGCCGTCGATGTCGCCGGTCCATTTGCCGCGGTCGCTGCGGCTGAGGCCCCACGGGTTGCCCTGCCGCTCGATGTTCTGCATCGCGCGCTGGCCTTCATGCGGTACGCTGCCTTCCATCAGGACGAGATAGCGGCGAAGGTCGACGATCTTGTCGACATGCTCGTTGCCGACCGGGCATTGGTCCTCGCAGTTGCGGCAGGTCGTGCAGGCCCAGATTTCATCCTCGGTCATGACGTCGCCGATCAGCTGCAGCTCCTGCGGGGCCTTCTTCGCCGCGGGCTGCCACGCCGCTTTCTGCCAGGCGAGCGTCGGCCCGATGTCCGTGATGCCGTTGTCCGGCCGCCAGTCCGGCGCGGCGGTTTCCGCAGCCGTTACGGCATGCGCGCCGCCGCCCGCCGGGAAGGCGAATGCCGGCTGCCACGGCGACCTGGACGTAACGGCGGCGCCCTTTTCCGTCAGATGATCTCTGAGCTTGACGATCAGATGCATCGGCGACAGCGCCTTGCCGGTGTTCGAGGCCGGGCATACGTTCGTGCAGCGGCCGCATTCGACGCAAGCGTAGAAATCGAGCATCTGCTTGCGCGTAAAATCCTCGATCCTGCCGGCGCCGAACGACTCGGCCTCCTCGTCCTCCAGGTCCAGCTTGCGGAGACGCCCGACCGGCTCCCTGCGGCGCAAAAAAATATTGACCGGCGCGGCAAGGATATGAAAATGCTTCGATTGCGGAATGTATACGAGAAAGGACAGCAGGATGATCAGATGCGCCCACCATGCGACGAAGAAAAGCGCCTTCGCCGCCCCGGCGGGCAGCCCGCCGAACACGGCCGCAATAAGGGAAGAGAACGGCGCATAGGCCGATGCCCCCTCCCCCAGCCACACCCGCACGAACCCGAGCGACAGGAGCACCGACAGCATCAGCCCCGATATGAAGAAAAGCACGATCGCCGGCTTCCAGCCTTTTTTCAGCCGCTTGAGCTTTTCCCCGTAACGCCGGTAAGCCGCGTAGCCCGTCGCGAGGAGTACCAGCATGACCGTAATCTCCTGCGTGAGCGCGAACGCCGGGTAGCCCGGAATCGGCAGATGCCGCCCGCCGGTGAACCCCATGTAGATCAGGTCGAGCGCGCCGAACTGGAGAATAATGAAACCGTAGAAAATGACGAGGTGCATGATGCCGCTCTTCCTGTCCTTCAGCAGCTTCGTGTGGCCGAACGCCTGGGCGACCAGCTCCCGCGTCCGCATTTTCCAGTCGAACGGCTTGTCTGCGGGCTGCCCGAGCATCATATACAGGCAGCGGTGATAAACGGCCCGGCAGAAAAGAGAAAGGGCGTATCCCACGACCGCCAAAAACAATAAGGCATGCAGCCATGACCAGAACATGAGCACCCATCCTTTCGCATATTAATGATGTGTAGCAATCAGTGGGGTGTAAGCCCTTACAATTCACGGTTTTCGGTTGACTCTCAACTTATTTAATTTCCGAATTTTGTGCGTGAGCGTTGACAACCGGCGGCGGATTTCATAAGATGGAGTTATCAAAAATGAATGACCATTCATTCATTTCTTGATATGAATTTTATCACCGGGGTGCGGTCATGACAAGCAAAAAAATCAACAAATACGATTTGATCCTCGATGCAGCCGTCAAAGTGTTTGCCGACACGGGCTATTACGGCTCACAGGTTTCCAGAATCGCGCGGGAAGCCGGCGTGGCCGACGGCACGATATACTTATATTTTAAAAACAAAGAGGATATTCTCATCTCCTTGTTCCGCGAGCGCCTCGGCGAGCTGGTCGGCAAGTTCAGGGAAAGCGTCGAGGAATCGGCGAATGCCGGCGAGGCGCTGCGCAAAATATGCGAGATCCACTACACCGAGCTCGAGCGCAATCCGGAGCTGGCCTACGTCACCCAGATCGAGCTGCGCCAAAGCTCGCTGGAGCTGCGCAAGGCGATCGGCCAGGCGGTCAAGCCGTACATCGTATTGATCGAATCGGTGCTCGTTCAAGGCATCGAGGAAGGCACGTTCCGCGGCGATCTGGACGTCAAGCTGAGCCGGCTGCTTATATTCGGGGCGATGGACGAGGTCGTCACCTCCTGGCTCATATCCGGGCGCAAATATTCGCTCGCCGCGCAGATCGAAGGCACCGTCGCGTTTTTCCTTAGGGCTCTCCGGCCTTAATGAAACGATATCCCGCAATCGGAAGGAGCATGGAGCATGAATGTGTATGTGGTGCTGAAGCAAACGTTCGATACCGAGGAGAAAATTGTGATCCGGGAGGGCGCCGTGTCCGAGGACGGCGTCAAATTCGTCATCAATCCTTACGATGAATACGCCGTGGAGGAAGCGATCCGGCTGAAGGAGCAGTCAGGCGGCCAGGTAACGGTCGTATCCGTCGGGCCCGATCGGGCCGCCGAGGCGCTGCGCACCGCCCTCGCCATGGGAGCGGACGAAGCGGTGCTCATCTCGGACGACCGGCTGGCGGACGAATATGCCGTCTCCGAAGCGCTGGCCGCTTTTTTCGCGGATAAGGACTACGATCTCATTCTCGGCGGCAACTTCTCCGTCGACAACGGCGCCGGACAGGTGGCCGTTCGTCTCGCCGAGCTGCTCGGCGTCCCTCATGTCTCCTCCATCGTCAAGCTGGAGGCGACTGGCGGCTCCGCCGTCGTCCGGCGCGATGCGGAGGGCGATCTCGAAACGCTGGACGTCGCGCTCCCGGCCGTGTTCACCGCCCAGCAAGGGCTGAACGAGCCGCGCTACCCGTCGCTACCGGGCATTATGAAGGCGAAGAAAAAGCCGTTTAAGCAGCTGACGGCGAACGACCTCGGGTTGAGCGCGGAGCGGCTCGAAGCCCGAACGGCCCGCACGTCGCTGTCCCTGCCGCCGGCCAGACAGGCCGGACAAATTTTGCAGGGCGAGCTGCCTCAGCAGGCCGCCAAGCTGGTCGAACTGCTGCGCACGCAGTCGAATGCGCTGTGAGCGGCCGCGCTCCGCCCAAGGCGATGTGAGCCCCGCTATTGCGGAAATTGGAAGCAGCTCACAATGATCGGTTAATGGAATCATTCATTGCCTACAAGGAGGAATCCTGATGAGCGGAACCTATCTCGTAATCGCGGAGCAGCGCGGGGGCAAGCTGCGCCAGGTTGCTTTGGAAGCGCTTCAGGCGGCTATGATCGCCTCGGACAACCGCGGCGCGCGGATCGCGGCCGTCCTGATCGGCCGCAATGCGGGGGCAATCGCCGAATCGCTGGCCGGCTATCCGGTGTCCGACATTCATGTCATTGAGGACGCGTCTTTGGAGCATTACAATCCGGAAGCTTATTTGCACGCGCTGGATGCGCTGTGCGGCACCGTCAAACCGGATGCCGTGTTCCTCGGCCATACGGCGCTCGGCCGCGATCTGGCTCCCGCGCTGGCCGCCAGGCTGAAGGCCGGCCAGCTGTCTGATGTGATCGCCGTGGAGCGCAGCGGCGACGAAACGGTGTTCACAAGGCCGCTCTATGCGGGCAAGGCGTTCGAGAAAAAAGTGTTCCGCGGCACGACGCCGTGGGTCGTAACCGTGCGGCCCAACAACATCCCCGCGGCCGCGGCTTCCGATACCGGTTCCGGTTCCGGACCGGCGAATATCGTAAAGCACGACTATGCGGCGCCTTCCTCCCTGCGCACGGTCGTCAAAGACGTGGTGCGCAAAACGTCCGGCAAGGTCGATCTGACGGAAGCGAAAATCGTCGTCTCCGGCGGCCGCGGCGTCAAAAGCCGAGACGGATTCAAGCCGCTTGAGGAACTGGCCGAGCTGCTCGGCGGCGCCGTCGGCGCGTCGAGGGGAGCCTGCGACGCCGGCTACTGCGACTACGCGCTGCAGATCGGACAGACCGGCAAGGTCGTGACGCCGGAAATCTATATCGCCTGCGGCATCAGCGGCGCGATTCAGCATTTGGCCGGCATGAGCCAGTCGCGCATCATCATCGCCGTCAACAAAGACCCGGAGGCGCCGATCTTCAAAATAGCCGATTACGGCATCGTGGGCGATTTGTTCGAGGTCGTCCCGCTGCTGACCAAGGAGTTCCGCAAAGCGTTGGCGTGAAGGCCTGCGCCGCGGCGTTACAGCGAAAAGGGCAGTCACCGCGCAGACGATCTGCGGCGTGACTGCCCTTTTCGCTTGATAGCCGAACCTTTGCGTCCAGGCAAACCCGGCTTTCGCCTCCGTACAGTCGGACAACAGCCTGGGCACGGCAACCTCCTGTTTCATGACTGATTCGTTACCGTTTCCGCTTCCGCTCCGTTTCCCATACGTTTGACGGAAACATTCCGAGTGGGAATTTCTGCTTGGAACTGGTATTTTCGTGTACGGGATACTGCCTCCGAACTCCTTATAAGCATTATCCCCTTGTATCAGGAACATAGCAGCTTGCGAACGCCTCTAAGCATTATCCCTTTCTCTCAGGAGTCGTGTCTCCTCATCATTTTCCTCAATATCCTCTTCACTCAGGATTGCGAAATCGTTTATCCCGTTGGCACGCAGCAAAGTTCGACTGACGATTTTGTGAGGGTTTATGCAACTTCAGACGTCGTAAATGACAAGGATATCGCTTATAAGGAAATTTCAATGACTCGGCGGCCTGTTTGAAAGGGATAATGCTCATAAGGAAATTCGTGAACCTATTCATCCTGTCTAAAGGGGATAATGCTCATAAGGGGAATTTTCGACATACTCCGAGGCACCACACATGCTACTTCTGCCGGCACCCCGCATCGATCCCGCTCATCACATACCGAAACCGGTCAGATCATAAACATCGCCACAATGGTCGTCACTGCCAGGCCGATCAGCACCGGCTTCAGATTGCGGCGTGCCAGCTCGAACGGACTGACGCCGCAAATTGCCGCCGCGGGGATCAAAGCCCAGGGAACGAGCGTGCCGCCGCCGACCCATATGGCCGATACCTGACCGAGCGCGGTAAGCGTGGCTCCGCCGGAACCGATCGCGGTCGCAAACAGCTGGCCAATAGAGCCGGCGAGCGCGATACCGGAGAAGCCCGATCCGTCAAGTCCGGTGATTGCACCGATGACGGTCAGCGTAACCGCGCCGATCGCCGCGTTGAGCGGTACGTTGTCGGCCAGCGCTACACCGATATCGTTCACGATCCCGTGAGAGCCTTCCGGAAGCTGGCTGCCGAACAGCTCCGTGAAAGCGGCGTCGCCGAGATAGAAGAAAGCCGCAATCGGAATGACCGGCCCGAACACCTTGAACCCGAACAGAAAGCCCTCCGTCAAATACTCCGTCGTCCGCTCAAACGCCTTGCCGCCATGCGCGAACAACGACACCCCGACCATGATCAACAGCGCCGTGCCGCCGATCAGAGCGGTGGCGTCGCCGCCCTGCAGATCCAGCAGAAACATCGCCGCCACATCCGCCGCCAGAAGCGCCGGAATGACGATCGCCAGCCACTTTTTCGCGCCTGCGGACAGCTTGATCCGGGGATCCGGCCGTTGATTTGCAGAAAGCGCAGCTGTTCCATGATTGGCGTCGTGAGCTACCAACCCGTCCCGCCAAGTATGGTTACGCATATCCCTGCGCATCGTCCAGAAAGCGGCCACCGTCGTCACCAGCCCCATGACCAGTACAAGCGGGATGCTCGCTTCCATCACCTGTTCGATCGGAATGCCTGCGGCATCGGACGTCAGCTTCGGAGCGCCCTGTATGATATAGTCGCCGGACAGCGCAATGCCGTGCCCGAACAGGTTCATGGCGACGGCCGCCCCGAGCGCCGGCAATCCGACACGCGCGGCAGCCGGCACGAGAACCGCCCCGATCAGGGCGACCGCCGGAGACGGCCAGAAAAACCACGAGGTGACCATCATAATCAAGCCGATCCCCCAGAACGCGAGCGCCGGCGTCCGCAGAAAGCGGGTCAACGGAGCGACCATCATCTCATTCACCCCGGTATGGATGAGCACGCGGCTCATGGACACGATGACCGATATGATGAAAATCGTGCCCAGCAGCTCTTTCGTCGCATAAATAAAGCTGTTGAACACGCCGGAGACCGAACCGCTCAACGTTTCGGTGGCGAGCAAGCCGAGGCCGAAAATACCCGCGACGCACACCATCGTCGTATCGCGCCGTTTGACCATGAAGCCCAGAATCAGCACAATGAACGCCAAATAGACCCAATGCAGAGGAACCAATTGGATTTGCACCCGCAAACACCCTCTCCGAAATACATTGCTAACGCTGCATTGTATGCATCCGAAACGATAGGCGTTCGTCCCGCATAGTCCCTGTCGATAAATATGCGTCAACCGGACGCACTTTGCGACAAACATTTCAACGATTCTCTGATACTATGGATTTCGTTGTCTCACCAAAGAATAGGAGCGATGCAAATGGAACTGATTATGAACCAGAAGTTTGAGAACGAGACGATTGTATTCGACGGCTACAATTTTATCGGCTGCACGTTTAAAAACTGCAGGATTTTCATTACGTCGGCCGATTTTGAATTCGACCGTTGCTCCTTCTATGAAACGACCTTTTATGCCGATCCGAGCCTCCCGATCTTTCAAATCTCCCACCGGCTCTCGCAATCCAATTGCGATGATATAGCCTGCTTCTGGGACGATGTGTACAAGAAAGGGCTTGTCCGGCCGACGGCAATTACTGCGGCGAAATAACGCACGAGTTCGCGAACCCAGTTTGCTCATGCAAGGCATTCCGCTTCCGGAAGTACCCGCCGGCAAGCCTGAAAGCGACCCGAACGACATTCCGCTCGGCGTGAAAAAGACGGATAACGAGATCGCCAACTACTATGCTCCGGGCCTGCCGGAAAGTTAACGCTAACGCCGGATAACAACGCAGCGCGAAAAGCGCAAAAAATCCCTATTCCTTTGCCGATTGGCGACAGGATTGGGGATTTTTATTTGCAAGCTCCCTCAGCGGTAACGCCGGATGAATTGGACGGCATATAACTCCAACCATGGGTGCAGTGCTTTGTTAGATTTTGTTATCATGCTTTACCGTGATGACTATATTGCCCTTTTTGTGCCCTTTTTCTACAGTTTTACGTCTTTGCCTATGGCTTCAATCTCTCCGGCTAACTCCACACCAAGAATAGGTTTCCTGGGTTTTCTAAGACCTAAGAGCCTGTCCGACGAAACGGACAGAACTTGAAATAATTATATAAACCAATCATTTAATAGAAGGAAAATGCCTCTTTTCATGGGGCGAAATGAAAGAAGTGCAAGGCTTTCGCCAGTTCCATTTGCGCGGTGAGAGTAAGGTCGCCGGCGAATTTACTCTATTGACGATCAGTTACAATCTACGTAAGTTGCATTCCGTTAAATATCCCAAAAAGGCTACACAGTACAAACGGGAGAAGTCTGCCCAAAAACGAAAAAACGCAGCATGAAGGGATAAAAGCAAAGGGAAGTCATACGCCGAAAACCATGCATCAAGTGAAAACCAAGCCGATAATTAACATAAAAATCCAAATAATCGAGGGTCGTCACCGGGTAAGAGGACAAATTATTTTATCCGTCGGACAGACTCCTAGGGGAAGTACTGAGTGTACCCTTATGAGGGGCCGGTCAGCGAAATCGAAAACGTCAAGTTGCTGCTGTCCTGGAAGGACGAATACACGGCCTCAAGCAAACCGCAGGTTTGTCTCCTGTGCACGGATTTATCGCTGGATCTCGTTACGATTCAGAGGTTCTATCACGTACGCTGGAACATGGAGACGGGGTATCGGTACTTCAAGGAACTGCTGGGCTTTGACCAATACCAGTTGCTTTCGTTTACCGGCATTCAACGTTTTTGGGCGGTCCAGTTCCTGACGCAAAACTTTCTGGAGTCTCAGCGACAGGAGTGGATAGAGCAGCAGTCTGAATTGACGCTTGGTGATGTGGTACGCCGCATCCGGGAAGAGTGCTTTGGGCAGATCATCGTCTATGTGTATCAGCAGGCCCTGGAGAAAAAACCTCTTTTCGACATTCTCAAGCAACTCAAGCTGTCTGCCTGAAACTTGGGTTGGCCGATTGCGCTACACGTCTGCCCATTTGGGCGATTTTCAGGTGAAATTCGCAAGACTCAAGCCAATTATTAAACGAGCATCTTGCAGCAGCTAAAAACCAAAATAAAAAGGCTCCTATCTTTACCTGAAATATTCATAGCCGTGTAATTCGAGTGGATGAACTGGATAAATAAAGAA
>NZ_CAUPYC010000051.1:0-31998 GCF_963515335.1 uncultured Paenibacillus sp.
ATTTGACGCGCTTTATTCAACTTTTCAAGAGGTTACTTTCCGAATCCATGTTAAAAACTCCGCTCATCACGTTGACATTCACTGATCCAACAATGGCCGGCATACACTACACCCTTTTTTTAATACTTTATATGTTTAAAGAGCCGTGGGTGTTCACCCAATAAATGATTTGCATAGAATGCAGAGCAGAGCAAAGCGAAAATGGAACGTTTTTCAATGGGGAGAGATGGTTGATGAAAATGACTGTAGTGAATAAGAAAATTAAAATTGAAGAAATAAAGATTGAGGGAATCGGAAGTTCATCCTTTGTTTTAATAGGGGATACAGAGAGCATTACTGCTTCCCATTACTTTGATACGCCGTCAGATTCATTGATTTTCTCTCCGCAAGTCCCCCTCAAGCCTGTGAAAAAACAATAATTTACTGAAGATTTTAACGACTTCAGGGCAGAGCGCGCCTGGACTATATAGTATACTAAGGAAAGTACAACCGCATGGAACCGGCAGGAGGAGATCGAATGGCCAATACGCACACGTACAGCCGCAGGGAAGAAGTCGCCAACGCCGTGACGCACGGCATCGGTGCCGCGCTCAGCGTCGCCGCGCTTACGCTGCTTATCGTTTATGCTGCCTGGAAGGGAACCGCCCTGCACGTCGTCAGCTTTACCATTTACGGAAGCGCGATGCTGCTGTCTTTTCTGTCATCCACGCTGCTTCACAGCTTTCCCGAGGGAAAAGTGAAGAAATTTTTCGAGATCATGGACCACTCCTGCATTTATTTGTTCATTGCCGGCACGTACACCCCGATTCTGTTCCATGTCGTGCAGGGAACGCTGGGCTGGGTGCTGTTCGGGATCATGTGGGGCATTGCGCTGGTCGGCATCGTGTTCAAATCGTTCTATGCGTCGAAATTTCTGTTTACGTCGACTTTCCTTTATATCGCCATGGGCTGGATGATCGTGTTTGCCTGGCAACCGGTGGTGGAACGTCTCGCCGGCGCGGGGCTTGCCTTGCTGATTACGGGCGGCGTGCTGTATACGGCGGGCACCGTTTTTTACATGTGGCGCAGCTTTCCGTACCACCATGCGGTGTGGCATCTGTTCGTGCTGGCGGGAGCGGTGCTGCATTTTTTCACGATACTGCTGTATGTGCTGCCAGTTTGAGGACGGAGAGGGCTTGTGCTGAAACGATTGAGGCAAGGCGGAGCGGGAGAATGTTGAAGCGTAAAAGGGGCCTGCAGCCTCGCCGTCGCCCCGCTACAGCTCATCGAGCAGGTCGCCTGCGATGAGCGAGCCGGGGGAGCGCCGCTTGGCTGCTGCCCGGTCGCCGGCCGTTCCGTGCAGGTACACGCCCAGCGCCGCCGCCGCGACACCCGGCATGCCGCCGGCCAGCAGGCCGCCGATCACGCCGGCGAGCACATCGCCCGTGCCCCCGGTCGCCATGCCCGGATTGCCGGTCGTGTTCACATAAGCGCCGCCGTCCGGACCGGCGACCACCGTCCGCGCTCCCTTCAGAACGAGCGTCACACGGCGGCTCAGCGCGTAACGCTTGGCCGCCTCGATCCGGACCCGCTGCACGTCGCGGGTTGAAACGCCGGACAGGCGCGCCATTTCGCCGGGATGCGGCGTAAGGACGACCGGGCCCTTCCGCTCCGGCCAAGCGGTGAAATCGCCGGCTTCGGCCAGCATGTTCAGGGCATCGGCGTCGAGCACGACCGGCAGCTCAGGAGGCAGCGACTCCCACAGCCGGCGCAGCCAAAGCGAGTCCCCCGGGAACCGGCCGAGGCCCGGGCCGATGACGGCCGCGTCGCGTTCCTCCGCGCGCTGCGCAAGCTCCGCCGGATCGGTCGACGCCCAGTCGCCGCGGCCGCCGTCCGCAATGCCGGCGAGCATCAGCTCGGGGCGCGCGCCGATAACCGAAGGGACGACGGCGTCGGGGACCGCCCACGTCACAAGGCCGCAGCCGGCGCGCAGCGCGGCCGTGCAGCACAGCAGGCCCGCGCCGCTCATTGCGCGGGTGCCGGCTATCGCCAGCACGTGGCCGTAAGTGCCTTTGTGGCTGTCGGCTTCGCGCGGACGCTCGGGGTCGGCGCCCAGCGTCTCCCGCAGCACCGTCGGGGTTAGGCAGCGGACCCTGACGCCTACTTCCACCGCAAGCTTGCCCGGTATGCCGATCGGGGCCACCGCCGTCTCCCCGGCGTATCCTGCGCCCGGGAATTGGACGAATCCGCGCTTCAGAAACCCGAAGGTTACGGTTGCCGCCGCCCGTATGCAAGGGTCGGCGATTTCGCCCGTATCCGCATTCAGGCCGCTCGGCAGATCGGCGGCTACGATCGGCAATCCGCAGGCGTTCGCCTCGCGGATCAATGACGCATAGGGCTCGCGGGGCGCGCCGCCGCTGCCGGTGCCGAGCAGCGCGTCCACGATGCCTCCGGCGGCGCTCCAATCGAATTGCCCCGGGACGTAGGTGCGCGACGGGATGCCGAGCCGCGCGGCGATATCCCGCTGCAGGGCCGCATCGCCCCGCAGCTCGGCGGGCGATACGGCATAGACGATCTCCACGCCGAAGCCGCGCTCTGTGAGATGCCGCGCCGCGACCAGTCCGTCCCCGCCGTTGTTGCCTTTGCCGGCCAGAATGACCCAGGGCTTGCCGGCGGGCGACGGCCGCCGTCCGCTCTCCCGCATACCCGACGATCCGCCTAGCACCGTGAATCCGGCCTCCGCGAGCGTTCGTCCTTCCGCGATGCAGGCGACGGCGTCCGCCAAAGCCCTTCCGGCATTTTCCATCAAGACGGCGGCGGGAATGCCGATCCCGTCAATCGTTCTCGCATCGAGCCGGCGCATCTCTTCCGACGTGACGATATGAAGCATATTCGATCCGCTCCCTTCGAGGCTGTTTTACCCGTATTAGCGGCTGCCGATGCAGGCGCTTATGCCCGATGTAATCGTTTATATAGACCATGATACACCATTCATAACCGTGGCCGCCCGTTCGGCTCCCCGCACACATGAAAAAACCGCTCCGGCCCGTGCGCCGAAGCGGTTTTTCCTTTTTTGCGCGACTCCCCCTGACGTTCATCGCAAGCCTTCGCTACAATGAGCTTCTGCGTCCGAAGATGAGAGAAACGACAAACAGGATCAGGAACACGAAGAACAGGATTTTGGCGACCGAAGCCGCGGCGTCCACGATCCCCCCGAAGCCGAATATCGCCGCAACGATTGCAATAATGAAAAAGATTGCCGCCCATTTCAGCATCGTTATCACCTATCCTTTATTATAGTGGAGAGCTGCCCGGCAGCCCTCGCTTGATGCTTGTTTAACCGCCCTGCCGGGATATGAAACAAGCCGGTTTTCGGTTGATTCACCGCACTGGGGGAGGGGTAACGATATACAGACGAATGAACCGACTTGCCACACTTTCGGGACGTTTGAAATCAACGAAGGAGGGACATGCTCATGATGGAATTTGCCGTAATGATCATGGCCGTATCGGTCGCTGTTTTAGTCGTATACTTGGTGATGACGCTGAAAAAGGTGCAGACGTCGCTCGACACCGCGAACCAGACGCTCGGCGAGGCGCGGGATGCGATTCATTCCTGGAAAGGCGACGTGCAAGGCCTGGTAGTCAGCGTCAAGGACCTGACCAATCAGGTGAACCGCCAGATCGACGCGGTCGACCCGCTCATGGCGTCCGTACGGGATATGGGAGAAGCCATTCATGAGGTAACTTCCTCCGCCAAGGAAGTAACCGAATCCTGGATGGGCAAGCTTCGCAGCCAGGCACAGAAAGCAACCGTTGCGACGAAAGGCTCCTGGATGGACTGGGTGGAAGCCGGCGTCAAGGCGTACCACGTCGTGCGCAGCGCTACGAAAGTATTGAAGACGTCTCCGCAAGCGGTTGAAGCTCTTCAGCAAGAAGTGCGCAAGGATATTCACGATATCGAACGCGATGTCCTCAAAAGAGACCGGCTGTCTGGACATGGCGGTGCGGTTACGCTAGGATAGGATACGAGAAGAACGGAGTCGGAACCGGATGGACGGTCAGGTTGTAAGATCAAGGAGATGGAGAATGCGGATCCTCATTGTGGATGATAATCCGATGAACGTTACGGTCGTACAAGAAATGTTGAAACGAGCCGGATACCGGGACGTACATTCCGCTCCATCGGCCATTGAATTGTTTCAATTGCTCGGACTGGCCGAAGACGGTCGGGAAGAGCCCGGATCGTTGCAGAACGAATCGGAGTATGACCTCATCCTGCTGGATATGATGATGCCCCGGGTAGACGGCATAGCCGCCTGCCGGGCTATTCAGCAGGTTGAGCGTCTGCGTGACATTCCGATCATCATGGTGACGGCGATCGGCGATTCCAAAAAGCTCGCTGAAGCGCTCGACGCCGGCGCGATCGATTATGTGACGAAGCCGATCAACAAAATCGAGCTGCTGGCCAGGATTCGTTCGGCCCTCAGATTGAAGGAAGAGAAAGACTGGCATAAAGACAGGGACCGGCGGCTGCGCGAGGAGCTGCAGCTGGCCAGAGAGGTGCAGACGGCGGCGCTGCCGCTGCCGATCACCGAAAGCTTTATTGAGGTCGGGGCGATCTATAACCCGTCAGAGGAGCTTGCAGGCGATCTGTACTCCTGGCAGCGCATCGACGAGAACCGGTTCGGCGTCGCGGTCATCGACGCGATGGGGCACGGGATCTCGTCTTCACTCGTCTGCATGTTCATCGCCTCCGTATTGAAGGATGCGATGACCAGCCTGGTCGATCCCGAGCGGGTCGTGGAAGAGCTGAACCGGCGGGCGCTTCAGCTGCAGTTCGCGGATCAATTGATCCAGTATTATTACACGGCTCTCTATATGGTGGTGGATTTGGAGCGCGGCGTGCTCGAGTATGTGAATGCCGGACACCCGCCCGGACTTGTAATCCGCAAGGACGGCAGAACCGAACGGCTGGGCGGCGGCTGCGCCGCGATCGGTATTTTCGACAAGCTCGATATTTCCAAATCTACCGTCAGCATAGCGTCCGGCGACCGGATCGTGCTCGTCACGGACGGCTTGGTCGACGCCATTGACGCGCCTCCGGAGGAACGGCTCGACGCGCTGTTCGGTCGGATTCAGGATTTGAACGGAACGCATACCCCGCAGGAGTGGGCTTCCTATTTGCCGGGCAGCGACGCGCAGCTGGAGCGGCCGGACGATCAATGCCTCGTATGGGTCGACCTGAAGGAAGCTCTTTGAGCGGCCTGCCGGGCAAAAATAAAACGCAGGATTCCCGATCGGCGGGGATCCTGCGTTTTCGGTATCGGGGGCGATTGTCCGTTCATTGCGGCGTGCCGCGGCCGGATCGACGGGGGAGAGATTCGCCGCCGGGCGATGGGGGCGGAGACGCCGCTGAACCGGATCTCGATGAAGCTTTCCGGGTGCGCCGCTTCCGCTCCGCCGCTTTGGCGCCGCGCCGGCGCCGCCTTTCTTGGCGGGTGTGCAGCGCCGCGCCGGCAACGCCCTTGCTCCTCAGCCACAGATAGATGAAAAAAGTAACCGCGACGACGATTCCGCACAAGATGGCGAAGCCCCAAGGCTCCGCGGCCCAAGGCATACGGCGGAAGTTCGTTCCCCATAGCGTGCCGGCAACCATTGCGGGCAAGAACAACGCGATGAAAAAGGTCAGCGTCCGCATCATGTCATTGCCCCGCAGCGCATAAACGGCTTCGTCCATGGAAATCAGCGTGTCGATTTCCGCTTCGTAATGCGTGATCAGCGTCTCGATGCGCTGCAGCTTGTAGACCAGCTTCTTGTAGCCTTCGGTGTCCGTCAAACTGCCCATGAAGGCTTCCTTGAGAGCGCCTTCCAGTTCTTTAACGGCTATGTAATGATGGCTCCAGTGCAGCAGCTCGTACCGCCTGGAGAAAATGAGTTCCATCTGATCCGAACGGTGGCGGTGGCGCATCGACTCCTCGAGCGAGTCCAGCCGCTTCTCGAAAGCGTCCAGACCGTCGTGGAACGATTCCAGGGCACAGGTCAGCATCATCGTGAATGCCTCGGGGGCGCTGCCGCTCCGTCCCAGCTTGTCCTCCCAGGGGGTGAGCTGCAGCCGCAGCGAGAACCGCATATCCTGCTGATTCGTCACGAGCCGCCGCTCCGAGAGCCAGAAATGGAACGGGCCGACGTCCCGCTCATCGTCCGACAGCGGAATCATCAGCGTTCCATGGACGGCCGCTTCTCCGCCCGGAAGCTCGGTGACCGCTATATGATCCGTGAGCCGGTGTTCGCTCGCATCGAGCCAATCCGCGCATAACGGAAACATCTTTTTGTAATCCGGCAGATTCCCGTCCGTCCGGCTCCGGGACAGCAGGTGCCACTCCCAGCCTTCCGCATAACGAAGCACGCGATGATTCATCGGGCAACCTCCTGACATCCGCCTTACGGTTACGATTGCTGATCCCATCATACCCTGAAACGCCGCTCTGTTACAACTTGGAAACGCGTACGGCCTGCTTCGTTCACGGCAAAAACACGCCCGGCCCCGGGAAGGGCGGACGTGTCGGGTAATGATGGATCGTTATAGGTCATAGGCTTCGCCGTCGGCATCTTCCGTCAGCAGCTGCTTGAGCTTCTCGATCGCCCGTTTCTGGATGCGGGAGATGCTCATCTGCGACACGCCCAGCTGCTCGGCGATCGCCCGCTGCGGCAGCCCTTCGTCGAATACCAGCTCCAGCACCTGGCGTTCCTCGGGCTTAAGCTTGGACATGGCGCTATGCAGGTCCAGCTTTTTGTCGACCGTGTCATAATCGTCTGCCGGGGAGCCGATCAGCTCGCCGAGCGTGGTCGTGCTCTCTTCTTCGGAAATCGGCGTGTCGAGCGATACATAATGATATAAGTCCCGGCCCGCCAATATTTCGAGCGTTTCTTCATACGTCAGCTCGAGGTGGGCGGCGATTTCCTCGACGTTCGGCGAACGTTCCAGACGAACCGTCAGCTCATCGATCGCTTGCTGCACGACAATCCCTTTTTCCTTGATCCGCCGCGGCACCTGAACGTACCACGACTTGTCGCGCAAGTAATTTTTCATATGGCCGATGATGCTCTTCATGGCGTAGGGCTCGAATTGGACCCCTACGGACGCGTCATATTGGGCGAACAACCGGAGAAGCGCCATCTGGCCGACCTGGTACAGATCCTCATACAGATCGGGACGGTTTCTCGAGATTTTGCCCGCAGCCATCCGCACCATCGGCTCATAATGCTCGATGAGTTTGGTCGCCGTTTCATTCGTCGGATTGCTCTGGTATTCCAGAATCAAAGACGACGTCTCCAGCGGCGGTTGATTTGCAGGCTGTGTGCTCATGCGGTATCTTCACTCCTGACCAAGCGCTTGGTCAAAATGACCTCGGTGCCGGTGTCGCTGTGCACCTCCACCTGATCCATTAACGCTTGCATGAGATATAGGCCCAGACCGCCCGCATGAAGCTCATCGATCGATTTGCCGCTCATCGGGGATTTCTGTCTTGCCACGGCGAGCGCGTCGAAGCTTTGGCCGTCGTCCTTCACGACGATCGAGAGCGCGTCCTTCTTCTTGATGAATCTGACTTCCATCCGGGGTGCTTGCTCGGGCGCCGGCGCCGTCGTGCCCGATGGGAGATTGCCGTAGGCGTGCAGGACAGCATTGTTGCAGGCTTCCGATACGGCAACCTTCATATCCTCAATCTCTTCGTAAGAAAAACCCATTTTGGCGGCAATGCCGTACAAAGTGACCCTCACCAAATCCACGTATTCGGCGGAGGCGGGCACTTGGAGCGTTACCAGTTCATCGGTAGCCTTCATCGCTTTCATCCTCGTTCCTTTCTCGCCTGTTATTGTTCTTGCTTCTGTCCCGTCAAAAACGGTGTAATGCCGGTCATATCGAATAATTTGCGGATGCCGGGCGGAATCGCCTCGACGCTGAACGGCGCCTGGCTGGCATGACGCGCTTTCAGTACGGAGACCAGAATGCCGATGCCGGTACTGTCGATATATTTCAAATCACGTAGGTTGAGGGAGAGCTCCCTGTCCTTCAGCTCTACAAGCGGGGCCATGGCGGCACGCATTTGCGTCGCGACCTCCAGGTCAAGTTCACCGCTGACATACACGATGCACCGACCTTCCCGCGTTTCGGTGCGCAATTGGAATTTCTCGGGTTGTTTCATCTTTTCCTCTCCTGACATAGGTTACTTCCGACACTAGGAATCCTGGTGTGTTTTCCTGCTGCGCTATTCAATCATTTTACCTTAATCTCAATCTTATTAACCAGCTGTTGTCCGGTTGAAACAATGTCGAATAAACAAAATGTCATAGGTCTGAGGTCACTTGCGGCGCCGGTGTGATTTGTTTGAGCGTCGGATGCGGCGGGTATTAGAGCCTAAACGGATAACTACCATTTTGATGGAGGGTGAAGGATATGATAGAGAACCGCAATGTGGAAGTGGAAGAGCGGCACGTGGAAAAAAAGTCGGATTCCAGTCTGGTGGCCGCGACGTTCATCAAGTATGCGGCGTACATCATCATTTTTTTCGGCGCGTTGTACTTTCTGGTGCGATACGTTTTCCCGATGTTCTGACCGGATCGGCCGCTCAGGCGTCGACTGAAGTTAAGAAAATCGTTGAACGGTTCAATGGTATATAAAAGGGGAATACCAACGGTATTCGGAACGAAGAGAGGAGGGATGCGCCATGACTATGGCCATCGGCATTTATGAGAATCAGGCTGCCGCGATCGAGGCGGTTCAACAGCTCGAAGGAGAGGGCTTCCGGGCGGAGAACTTGAAGGTGATGGCGAAGAACCACGAGTCGTCCGGGAGGATCGAGTCCGAAACCGACGTTCATGTGGACGAGCTGAACGATCTCACCGAAACACGCGCGGATCGGAACGGAGGCGACAATCTGCCCGACTCGCCGGCCGCGGCGGGTTGGGCGGCCGGCTATCCGCTGGCGGCGGGAATCGGCTTCGGGACCTATAACGGCACGGGGTTTCCTGCGGGCATCCTTGCTTTGACGGCCTTGCGCGACGGAGACGAGATGAAGGGCGCGCTTGAAGCGCTCGGTCTGGGCGATAAGGCCGCCGAGGTATGCAGGGATGCGATCAGCGAAGGCTCGATCGTCGTCGTGGCGGAAGCGGAAGGGGACGCGGGCGATGATTCGGCCCGAAAAGCCGGCGCGGAAGAGGTGTTCCGCCGCACGGGGGCCGCGCAGATCATCTGAAGGAGCGGATTCACAACCATCGCCATTACCGGCGGTGGTTATTATTTTGTCCGCCCTCCGCCGTGCGCTCCTCTGTAACCTGCGGAACGTCGCTTATTTGCCCGCCCTCCGCCGTGCGCTCCTCTGTAACCTGCGGAACGTCGCTTATTTGCCCGCCCTCCGCCGTGCGCTCCTCTGTAGCCTGCGGAACGTCGCTTATTTGCCTGCAAATTAACGTTAGTCTGGAGGCGCTGCTTTAGGGGTTGAATGATATTGAAGCTGTGGGGTGAAAGGTGGGTAGTGTATGTTGGGATGGGCGTGGCACGGGTGATGAAGCGGCAGGAGTGACGGTAATATTCGCAGCGGACACCGGGGGCAGGTTCGGGGCTGAACTGTCAGGTACCGGGATGAGTGTCGTCGACGCGGCAAAAAGGGCAGAAGCGCGGCCGGCCAGGTTGCCTGCACAAAGCAAAGCCGGAACCCCCGGGTTCCGGCTTTGCTCATGCGAATGCATCTGTCGGTCACTCTTGAATCGGATCCGGCACAAGGCCGTCTTCCTGCAGCTGATGGTTGGTTTTCATGACCTTCATGTCATTGCCGAGACGCTTGGCGTCCTGTTCATCCTGAACCATCGTGCCGTTGAACGCTTCATCCAGGCTCTTGTACTTGCGGCCTCTTTGTCCGGAGGACGGCGAGGTACGCTCGGAAGGCTTGGAGTTATATTCGGTATTGGCCTTAGCCATAGCCATCGCTCCCTCTGTCAGTTGTTAGAGCTATAGGAAGAGTTGTTAGAGCTGAAAGATTTGCTCGATCCGGCGTTGTCGGCCTTGTCGACCCATTGATGCGCCGTGCTTTCCGCGCGGTCCGTCGCTTCTTTCGCCTTGTCGGCCGCCATCGAAACCGTGTCGTGAGCCTGATCGGTCATGCTCTTCGAAGAGGAATCACCTTTGGAAGAACCGGCCATTTCCGACACTTTGCCGGCAATGGTGCTGGCCTGAGCGCCGACGGCTTTGGCCGCGTCCTTCGCGGTTACCGCCCATTCGGATGCCTGGGTTTTCAGCGTGCTTGCCGCTCCGTTCGCCTTCATCTTCAGATCGCTTCTCAGCTCGCGCCCCGTTTTGGGAGCGAACAGCAATGCCGCCGCCGCGCCTACCAACCCGCCGATCAAAGCACCTTTCCACGCGCCTCCGCCTGACTGCCGGTATTCTGTCATAGCCATATCGGTCAACTCCTTTTTCTTCAGATTTGTTGTGGTTCGGTATGTCCTTATTTAACCCGCAGGGAGCGCGCTGAAACCGGAAAATGCTCGCCAAGGCGCGACTAGGCCTCTACAGCCTGCTCCCACCTTCCGCTCCCCGCTGGTAAAGTGCCACGGGACCCTTGCCGGCCCCCGCCGCCTTCTCGACCCCGTCGCATGAGGATGCCCTATGCTGTTTCTGTCCGCAGGCGCATAGAATGAGAAGGAACCCTTTACTTTCCGGTACAGCCGGACGAAAGGCGGGATCTGAGGGATGCGGAGCAAGCATGGTGGAGAGAAGCCGGTGAACCGGCGGTCCGAAGGGGAAGCCTTGGTTGTTAGCCGGAGAGGCGAGTGGACGGAGTATGTGTATATCGGCCATGCGGCGGTCGTCGATGCGGACGGGCGGCTGGTCGCATGGGCCGGGGATCCGGGAGGGATGACGGGGCTGGGCTGGGCGGCGAGACCGTTCGCGGCGATCCCGCTGATCCTCGGCGGCTTGAGGGAAAGAAACGAATGGAGCGAAGCGGATGTCGCGCAGCTGGCGGGATCGCAAGCGGACGGCGAAGCGAATTGCCGGAGCCTGCACGCCGGGGCGCTTGCGCTCTGCCGGCGCTATAATTGGCCGGCCGCCGGCTATACGAGGCCCGAGCATCCGCTGCAGAAAGAAACGCAGCGCAGGGTGGCGGAATTTGCGGGCGTCGGAGAAGGAGTTCTCGGACATGTAAGGGACGACTGCGGGTTTCCCGGCTTTGTGCTGCCGCTTTGGCGAATCGCGCTCATGTACGCACGGCTCGCATCGCCGCCGGCGGGTTGGGCCGACGTCACGCTTCGCGGCGCGGCGGACAGTGTGGCCGGGGCGATGCTGGCCAGGCCGGACTTGGCGGGCGCCGGCGGAAGCTTGGCGCGTCTGCTGCTGGAGGGGGGCGCCGTGGCGGCGAACGCGGGGCCCGGCAGGCTCGCGTTTGCTTTGCCCCGCGAGCGGCTCGGTGTCGTTATCGCCATGGAGGCGGACTCGAACACGGCGCTCCCGGCCGCGACGGCTGCTATAGTGGAAGATATAGCCGAAGCGTTTGGAGAAGAGGAGGCGGCGGACGATAACGCGGGGGCTTCGCTTGCCGGCTTGGCCGCGAGCATACGCTCGCGTTTTCCGGCCGAGAGGCTGAACGTCGGAGGCGAGCCCGTCGGCCGGCATGAGGCCGGGGAACGGCTTGCGTTCGCGGACGGACTTCGGCGCTGACCGCCGTCGTCACCCGCACGCCGCAGCTCGCGCCGTCACCCGCACGCGCTGCACGCCGCAGCTCGAGCCGGAAGCCGCGCGCTGCACGCCTTGCTATTCCTCGCGCAACGAATCGCGGTAGGCTGTCGGCGGCAGGCCGTACGTCCGGCGAAATTGCTTGGAGAAGTAGAGCGGATCCTGGAAGCCGACGGAAGCCGCGATTTGTTCCACCGTCAGCTCCTTTCGTTCGCGCAGGAGCTGGCGGGCTTTGTCGATCCGCAGCCGGAGCAGGAAGGCGACCGGCGTCATGCCGGTATGCCGTTTGAATACGCGGGAAACATAAGCGCGGTTGAAGCCGAGCGTTTTTGCCATGCGCTCGATGGACACGGGCTCGGCGTATTGGGTGGACAAGTAGCGGACCACTTGCCGGATCAAGGCGCCGCCTTCATCATCCGGCCCGATGCGCTCATCGGCGGCCGGCCGCCCGGCGTCGCCCAGCGCGGCGAGCAGCAGCTGCAGGTACCCGGGCGCCTCGATATGGGCCAGCGCCCTCCCCTCGCGAAAGCAGCGGCGGATGCGGCCGATGAGCGCCGCGGGCCTGCGGCTGCGCCCCGTATCGGCAACCGGCCTGTCGGCGGACAGGCCCACCGCGGAGACCAGCCCGGCACACCGTGCGCCTGCGAACGCCACCCATCTGTACCGCCACGGGTCGCTCCCGTCGGACGCATATTCGATGAGGCTCTCCGGCTCGATCAGAAACGATTGGCCGGGTCCCAGGCGATATTCGGTTCCTTTGCAAACGAACGTGCCTCGGCCGGATAAGATGTGGTGCAGCAAATAAAAATCATAGACCTTGGGTCCCAGCTTGTGGCCGGGCTTCGTCTGGCTTTCCCCCGCAAACAGCACGCCCAGCTCGCCGTATTCGATCGAAACCGGATTCGAGACGACCGAATAAAAAAATTCCGGTGCCATACATCCATCCCCTCTTCACCCAACCGGTTGGCGGAAACCGTAATAAGTATTAATGAAATCTTATCATGGTTCCGTTCGGATAGCGAGTCGCCTTCCATGAACAGGTCACATTAATCCATGTCATATACACTTCCCGCCATTTGCATAAGGCAAATGGTATTCTATACTTAACGTAGCAAAAACAAATCCGAGTAAAAGGAATGTGGTGCGACCGATGGCTGATCTTCAAGCATTGAAACGGCGTTTTATCGAAATTTACGGCGGCGGGGAACGGGAGATCCGGATATTCCATGCGCCGGGGCGCGTCAACCTGATCGGCGAGCATACCGATTATAACGGCGGGTACGTTTTTCCGGCGGCGCTGACGTTCGGCACGACGCTGCTCGTTCGCGGCAGGGAAGACGGCCTGCTCGGTCTGGCTTCCACCAATTTTTCCGAGCATAAGCATTTGCCGGTCTCGCCGATCGTGTACGACGAGGCGGACGATTGGATGAATTATCCGAAAGGGATCGTCCGCGAGCTGCAACATACAGGCGTAACGTTCCCGCACGGCTTCGATCTGCTCTATCACGGCGAAATTCCGAACGGCGCGGGCTTGTCCTCCTCGGCATCGATCGAGGTCGTCACCGCGTACGCTTTGCTGAAAATGAACGGCCTGCCGACCGACACGGTCGAGATCGCGCGGCTCTCGCAAAAGTCGGAGAACGAGTTCAACGGCGTGAAATGCGGCATCATGGACCAGTTCTCGGTGGCGAACGGCAAAAAAGACCATGCGATTCTTCTGATGTGCGATACGCTCGAATACGAGCATGTGCCCTTCAAAAGCGGTGAATATAAGCTGGTCATCGGCAACACGAACAAACGGCGCGGCCTGGTCGATTCAAAGTATAACGAGCGGCGCGCCCAGTGCGAGCAGGCGGTCAAGGATCTGCGGCAGAAGTTCCCGAACATGACGCTGCTCGGCCAGATCGGCCTGGCGGAGTTTACCGGGAACGAGCATCTGATCAAGGATGAAACGGTCCGCAAGCGCGCGCGCCACGTCGTGGAGGAAATCGATCGCGTGCTCCGCTCGATCGAGGTGCTGAAGGCGGACGACCTCGCGTCGTTCGGGCAGCTGATGAACGGCTCCCACGACTCGCTGCGCGACCTGTACGAGGTGACGGGCGAGGAGCTCGACGCGATGGTCGACGCGGCGCGGCAGGTGCCGGGCGTATTGGGCTCGCGCATGACCGGAGCCGGCTTCGGCGGCTGCACGGTTTCGCTTGTGCATGAAGACAGCATCGACCGGTTCAAGGAAGAGGTGGGCCGGAAGTACACGGAAGCGACCGGCCTGACCGCGGATTTCTATGTATGCAGCATCGGCAACGGCGTTGAGGAACTGAGATAAAATCATTGCGGCTGCCGAACCGGAGCGGGAATAAGGCCGGTCGGCGGCGCGGGAGGAGAGGAACGGACATGGCGGTATTGGTGACGGGAGGGGCCGGCTATATCGGCTCGCATACGGTGGCGGCGCTGCTGGAGCGCGGCGAGCAGCTCGTCGTGGCGGACAATCTGCAGCAGGGGCGCAAGGCGGCGCTGCTCGGCGGCGTCTTTTACGAAGGGGATTTGCGCGACGCGGCGTTGCTGGATCGGGTGTTCGGCGAAAATGCGATCGACGCCGTCATCCATTTCGCGGCGAATTCGCTTGTCGGCGAAAGCATGAAGGATCCGGGCAAATACTATCACAACAATGTGTACGGCACGCTCTGCCTGCTGGAGAAAATGAACGAGCACGGCGTCAAGCGCATCGTTTTTTCGTCGACGGCGGCGACCTACGGCGAGCCGGAGAGCGTGCCGATCAAAGAGAGCGACCGCACGCTTCCGACTAACGCCTACGGCGAGACGAAGCTGGCGATGGAGCAGATGATGAAATGGTTCGACGTGGCGCACGGGGTGAAATACGTATCGCTTCGTTATTTCAACGCGGCCGGCGCGCACGCAAGCGGCAAAATCGGCGAAGACCACAACCCGGAGACGCACCTGGTGCCGATCGTGCTGCAGGCCGCGCTCGGCAAACGCCCGCATATTTCGGTGTTTGGCGACGATTACGACACGCCGGACGGCACCTGCATCCGCGACTACATCCATGTCAGCGACCTGGCGGACGCGCACGTTCTGGCCGTCGACCGGCTGCGCAGGGGCGAGGGCAGCGGCATTTTCAACCTCGGCAGCGGTACGGGCTACTCGGTCAAGGAAGTGATCGAATGCGCCCGCCGGGTGACGGGCCGCGAAATCCCGATGGTGGTGGAACCGCGCCGCGCCGGCGATCCGGCCGTTCTCGTCGCTTCCTCGGAACGGGCCCGCATCGAGCTCGGCTGGGCGCCGTCGCGCGACAAGCTGGAAGACATCATCCGCAGCGCCTGGGAATGGCACTTGGCCAATCCGGACGGATATGGGGACAAGTAATCGGCCTGCCGGATTGGATAGGAGGATACGACTATGAATGAACGACATCGGGAACCGGTCGCGGAAGAGCGGCAGCGGGCTCAGCTTCAGATCGAACGGCTGGTCCGTTTCGCGCGGGACAACCGGCTCGTCGAGCCGCTTGATGAGCATGCTGCCCGCAACGCGCTGCTCGACCTGTTCGGGCTCACGGAGCCGTATGACGGCGACGAGGCGCTCGGACAAAGTCAGGACAGTCCGGTGGAACTGCTCGAGCCGCTGCTCGATTACGGGTACCGGATCGGCCTGATCCCCGACAATACGCTGACTTGCCGCGATCTGCTGGATGCGAAAATCATGGGCTTGCTCATGCCGCGTCCCTCCGAAACGGCCGCATCGTTCCGGCGCACGGCGGAGAGCGAAGGGATCGAAGCGGCCACCGACGCTTTTTACAAGCTGTGCATCGATTCGAATTATATCCGGATGGACCGGATCAAGAGCAACTTGTACTGGCGCCAGCCGACCGGCTGCGGCGAGCTAGAGATCACGATCAATCTGTCCAAGCCCGAAAAGGACCCGAAGGAGATTGCGCTCCTGAAGACGCTGCCGCCGAGCCGGTATCCGAAATGCCTGCTGTGCGAGGAGAACGTCGGCTACGCGGGACGCCCGGACCATCCGGCCCGGCAGAACCTGCGCATCGTGCCGCTGACGCTGGACGGGGAGCCGTGGTATTTCCAGTACTCCCCGTACGTGTATTACAACGAGCACAGCATCGTGCTGAAGGCCGAGCATGCGCCGATGCGGATTTCCAATGCCACCTTCGCGCGGCTGCTTGATTTCGTCGATGCGTTCCCGCATTATTTCATCGGCTCGAACGCCGATCTGCCGATCGTCGGGGGCTCGATCCTGAACCACGACCACTTTCAGGCGGGAAGGCATGTGTTTCCGATGGAAACGGCGGCCGTGGAGGCCGTGTACAGAGGAAGCGCCGAGCCGGACGTGACGTTCGGGATCGTTCGCTGGCCGATGTCGGTGATCCGCCTGAACGGCAAAAACCGGCAAGCGGTGCTGGCCGCCGCCGCCCGCGTGCTGGAGACTTGGCGCGCGTACGGCGACGCGTCGGCGGACATTGTGCCGCATACCGGCGACACGCCGCACAACACGGTAACGCCGATCGCCCGGCGCAAGCCGGACGGCGAATACGAGCTCGACCTGGTGCTGCGCAACAACCGGACAAGCGAGGAGCATCCGGACGGCATTTTTCACCCGCATGCCCATCTGCACCACATCAAGAAGGAGAATATCGGCTTGATCGAAGTGATGGGGCTGGCGGTGCTGCCGGGGCGTTTGAAATGGGAGCTGGAGGCGATTGCAGCCATGCTGTCGGGGGATTCGCCCTATGACGCGGCGGCGCTGGCCGACCCTTCCGATGCGCTGCATAAGCATGCGGACTGGATTGCCGGCATGGCCTCGGCTTACGGCACATCGCTCGAGGCCGGACGGGCGGAAGCGGTTGTTCGCGACGAGGTGGGCCGCAAGTTTCTGGACGTTCTGCACGACGCGGGCGTGTACAAGCGGACGGAGGAAGGCCAGAGCGCTTTTGCCCGGTTCATGGAGAAAGCGCTGGGCTTGAACCGGCAATAAGAAAAGGCTGCAAATCCTAATATTTAAAATGATCGTTTATAACGGCAGCTTGCCGCGATAGACGGTCTTTTTTTTGTCAATGATAACAGAAACAGATATGCCGAATCCACTAAGTGGAATATCCGTCATTTTAGACCATTCATTCCTTCAAGTTGAATTGCTCATGTTTAGTATTAGTTATCAATATTTAGTACTCGTTATTTCGACTGCAGACAGAATCAAGTAATGTTAATGTTGTTGTGTTGTTGTATGATTTTAAATCCGGGAGGTTAGAGCATGAAGCGATTGCGGAGATTGCGGAAGCATTCCGCAGCGTCGATTATACTCGCCGCTCTATTGGTGAGCGGCTGCGGGAGCAGTGCTGATTCCGGTTCGGCTGAGGGAGAAGCCGCAAGACCTTTCGAAGGCCAAACGATTACATTAGTAACCGGCACGCATCCTTGGGCTGATGAAATTAAGCGGCTTCTGCCTGAATTTGAAGCCGAGACGGGTATGAGCGTAAACGTTCAAGGATTTTTCGAAGACCAGTTGACTCAGAAGCTTACGGTTCAGTTCAAATCGGGCTCCGAAACGCCGGATGTCTTTATGTACCGGCCTCTTCAAGAGGGCAAATTGTTTTATAAGAATGGCTGGCTGGAGTCGCTGAACAAGTATGTCGGTCAAGAATCGGGCTACGATATTGACGATTTCTCGGAACAGTCGATCCGCTCGGCAACGGTAGCAGGAGATCTTGCCGGTATCCCGATCATCGCGGAACAGGAGATTTTATACTATCGGAAAGACCTGCTGCGGCAAGCCGGAATACCGGTGCCGACAACGATTGATGCGCTTGTAGCGGCTGCGGACAAATTGCATGATCCCAAGAACGGGATTTACGGCTTTGTCGCCAGAGGACAACGCAGTCCGCTGGTCACTCAAGTTTCTTCCTTCTTGTATTCAGAGGGGGGCGATTTCACAAACGGCAATAAAGCGACACTGAATACACCGGAAGCGATCAAAGCATTCACCGTGTACGGCAATCTCCTCAGAGACTACGGGCCTCCGGGCGCAATTAATATGTCCTGGCCGCAAGCCAGCGCTTTTTTTGCCGATGGTAAAGCCGCGCTTTATACGGATGCCAACTCCATATACAAAAGTGCCGCCGATCCCTCTCTTTCCAAGATTGCAGCCCATGTCGGGTTCGCCGCTTTCCCCGCCGGTGCGAAAGGTTCCAAGCCTTACAATATTACATCCTGGGGACTTGCAATGAATCCGAAAGCTTCGGATAAAGATGCGGCCTGGGCGTTCATCCGGTGGGCGACCAGTAAGGAGATTATGCTTCTAACCCAACAAAAAGGCAACCCTGGCCCGCGGTCTTCCGTATGGAATCAGCCGCAGGGAACGATCGGATTTCCGGCCGAATTGGCCGAAGTTTACAAGAAAAGCGGCAATGACGGCATTGACCATGACCGTCCTGCCGTGATTAACGTGGCGGACGCGCGTGAAACGGTTGGTGAAATCGTGCAGAAGGTCATAACAGGGGAAAAGGACATCAAGCAGACGGCTGATAAAGCAAATGCCGCTTTGCAAGCTATTCTCGACAAAGAAGCGGAGTAAGAGCGGGAACGCTCTTCCAACCTTGGTCAAATCACAGGATGGGAGGTCATCTGATGGCACAGCTATTGATCGTGGATGATGAGGCCCATGTAGTGGATCGCTTTTCCACAACGATTGATTGGAAGGTTATAGGTATTGAACAGGTTTATAAGGCTTACTCCAGTCTGGAAGCACTGAAGCTTCTACAACAGTTTTCCAGATCTGCTCGACACCGTTAAACGGGTATTGGAGAAATTGGAACAAGAGTGGGAAGAAGTTATTTCGAACCAAAAGATGACCTACACGCTCAAAGAAAACCTTCCGCTGCTTCGGGCGAATCTGCTTCTCGAACTGCTGCAGGGCCGTAAGTGGAGCGTACAAGTTCTTCACGAAAAAATGAACATGCTGGAGATGAGCAACCACAATTGGCAGACGTTTGCCCTAATGATCGTTCGTTTGGACGAATATTTTATCCAGTATAACCTGGATGATTTGTCGTGGAAGGAACGGATGTTAACGTGGAACTGCTCGTGCTCGCTACAGGCGCGGGTTCTCTCATCCTGTCTCATGTCAATGATGCCGGGTTTTGGCTCATTAAAGAATACTTCGGAATGACCATAAAAGAAACTCTCCTTACGTGGACCGCTCTTGAGACTATCATTTCCGTTGTGGCGCTCGGTCTGATCCTGATCCTCAACACGGTTGTCTAATGTACGAATAAGAAATGCCGGAAAGGAGTCTTTATATGCAAGTGGGTTTAATAGGCTTGGGTAAAATGGGATTGCAATTGTCATTAAATTTATTGGATAATAACCACGAAGTTGTGGCGTATGACGTTAATGCGGAAATCGTTAGAGAAGTATCACAATCCGGAGGAACCGGTGTTAACTCCATCGTGGAGTTGGTAGAGCGGCTTGACTCTCCGCGAAAAATATGGCTAATGGTGCCCGCGGGCACCATTACCGAAAATGTGCTGCAGGAATTGACGCCATTGCTTGGTCTGGATGACATCGTCATGGACGGAGGCAATTCGAACTACAAGGATTCGATCCGTAGGGCAGAAATGCTGGGTGCGAAAGGCATCCGCTTTCTGGATGTAGGAACAAGCGGAGGGATTGAGGGGGCCCGGAATGGCATTTGTGCCATGGTTGGTGGAGATAAGGAAGCTTTTCAAGCGGTCGAGCCGCTTTTCCTTGGAATTTGTGTCGACAACGGGTTGCTGTACGCCGGACCTGAAGGCAGCGGGCATTTCCTGAAGATGATTCATAACGGCATCGAGTATGGCATGATGCAGGCGATTGCGGAAGGATTTGAAGTGTTGGACAAAAGCCCGTACGAGTTCGATTATGAACAAGTGGCGCGGGTATGGAATAACGGTTCCGTTATCCGGTCATGGCTTATGGATCTGACGGAGCGGGCATTCCGCAAGGATCGCGGACTAAGCAAGTTGAAAGGCGTCGTCCATTCGTCCGGAGAAGGGAAATGGACGGTGGAAACGGCATTGGATTACGGTGCGGCAGCCCCTGTTATTGCTTTGTCTCTAATGATGAGATATCGTTCACAGGAGGAACATTCTTTTTCCGGTAAAGTCGTCGCAGCCCTGCGAAATGAATTTGGAGGCCACGGTGTCGTGCGATCGGAAGACTAATTCAAGAAAGGGAGTGAAATTAACGTGAGTTCCTCTTATGTAATCGGCGTGGATATTGGAACAACCAGTACAAAGTCTGTATTGTTCGATAACAAAGGTATGCTGATTACGAGCCATACCATTGAATATGCGCTGTACTCCCCGAAACCGGACATTGCGGAGCAGGATCCGGAAGAGATCTTTCGTGCCGTAGTCGGCACGATTAAACACACTGTGCAAAACAGCGGAATTCATCCGTCCAGTGTGATCTGTGTTTCCTTCAGTTCCGCCATGCACAGTGTCATTGCCGTTGATGCACAAGGTCATCCGCTTTCGAGATGCATCACTTGGGCGGACAACCGCAGTGCTGCCTGGACTGATCGGATTAAGAACGAAATGAACGGACACCAGATTTATCTGCGCACAGGTACGCCGCTTCATCCTATGTCCCCATTGTCCAAGTTGACTTGGCTTCGACATGAAGAACCGGATCTTTTTTCGCGGACACACAAGTTCATCTCTATTAAAGAATACGTGTTTTATAAATTGTTCAAACGGTTTGTCATCGATTATTCAATAGCATCTGCCACCGGCATGTTTGCCCTGACCAGGCTAACTTGGGATGAAGAAGCGCTGGAAGTTGCCGGCGTGACGACTGATCGTTTGTCTGAACCGGTCCCGACAACTTACCGTTTAACGGGAATGGATGCCGGCTGGGCGACAGAAATGAATCTTCCGGCTTCCACACCGTTTGTGATAGGTGCAAGTGACGGCGTCTTGTCGAACCTGGGCGTCAATGCGATTGATCCGGGAACCGTTGCCGTTACGATCGGGACAAGCGGTGCGATTCGAACGGTTACGAATCTCCCGGTCACGGACCCGAAGGGACGAATCTTTTGTTACGCGCTGACGGAGGATCTCTGGGTCATCGGAGGCCCTGTTAATAATGGCGGCATGATTTTAAGATGGCTTCGTGACCAGCTTTGTTCTGCTGAAATGGAGACAGCAGCCCGACTGGGCAAGGATCCTTATGAAGTCCTTACGGAGATTGCTTCGCTCGTGCCAGCTGGTTCAAACGGATTGTTGTTTCATCCCTATTTATCAGGGGAAAGAGCTCCTTTGTGGGACGCCAATGCCCGAGGGTCCTTCTTCGGACTTGGTCTTCACCATAAGAAGCAGCATATGATCCGGTCCGTTCTGGAAGGCGTTATTTTCAACCTTTTGACAGTGTTCATGGCGTTGGAGGAACTGATTGGTCAGCCTAAGAAGATACAGGCTACGGGTGGATTCGCCAGATCGGAGCTTTGGCGTCAAATGATGGCCGATATTTTCGATCAAGAGGTTCATGTCCCGGAAAGCGTTGAGAGCTCTTGCCTGGGTGCCGCAATCCTGGGATTGTACAGCCTTGGAGAAGTCGATTCGCTGAGTATCGTATCAACGATGATGGGCACGACTCATCAGCATGTTCCCAATAAGGATAATGTGCTTAAGTATCAGGAGTTGGGACGGCTTTTTGTTCGAATCTCCAGACTTCTTACTGATGAGTATCGTGATATCGCAGCGTTTCAGAAAAAATGGATGCAGTAAGACCTGAAAATCAGTTTATTAGACGTTCATGAAGTACACGCCGCTTTGTCTACGGGCTTCCCGTAGTCAAGCGGCGTTTTTTCAGGAGGGAAAATGTCATCATGAGTCGAAAAAGGTATAATAAAATTATTCTCAATTAATATATAAATAATGGAAGGATTTTTAAATAATATATTGAATCAGTAAGGTGATGAAATCAACAAATTGAAAACTGTGGAGGGATGACTAAAGTGGCGCTTGCAATTATGCCGCTCGACGATTTCTTAAAACTGGATACGGACGAGCAGGTGGAACGGCTGAAAAGGTACAAAATCGACTATACGCTGAAGGACATCCGCGACGCGTGGGGCTTCAAGCATTCGGCGCAATATTACATGCTGTTGAAGAAGCTGCGCATTTACGAGCGGGTCGTCAATAAGTCCGACAAATTTCATCCCGACCAGCTGTTGTCGGACAAGTCCGGCGAGGCGCGCAACCTTTATCAGCTTGCTCCCGTGCAGCAAGCGCCCGCGCAGCGTGAGGATCATTTCAGCTACCAGCTGAATGTGACGGTGGAAGGTCCCGACCTGGCCGACAAGCTCGAGAGGATCGCCCATTTCCTCAAAGGGGAAAACAAGCGCATCCGCGTCAAGCTGCTGCTGGAGGCCGAAGAACGCGAGGAAGAGTCGGAATCCGCGGAGGAAGTTTAACGGCGGGAAGCAGCTGACAGCCCGGCTGATAAAGGCAGCGCCCGCAGGCGCTCCCTTTATCAGCCGGTTCGTGTGCGAATGTCCATGGATATCCGAATCAGGCTTTGCTTCTAAGTTGGCCCAATTCGGTTACGAGCGCTTCGACCTCGCTGATGCTGAATTTGTTTTTGCCGGAAACGATTTCGTACAGCTCTCTGATTTCCCCGTAACGTTCGACGCTGAAATGCGAAGCCTGCATGGCGGCGCCCGTCGCCATTCTCAGCTTGGTTTTGATCGCTTCGATCATATATTGCACGTTCTCTTGTGTCGGTTCGTCCAGATTCGCCACTTCCATCTTCCTTCCCCTTGCTTGCGCGTTGTCGGCCCGTTCGCCGCCCGATCGTATTGTACCATGAAGCGCGGCGCGCCGCCATCATTGCGGTGCGCCGCGCGAATCGATACAATGGAGGCAGCGGAATCCGGCCGTGGCCCGCGCCTTTCCGGCTGCGTGTCTGCCGCCCGATAGATGGGTAAAATAAGGGAGATGCATCAGGAGGCTTCGAAAGAGGGCTTCCAAACTATATCCTAAGGAAAGGTCGGGTGCGGCTTATGGAACCGATCACGCTAGCCAACCGGCAGGCGCAATTGCCGACCGGGGAAACGATCGCTTATTGCGCGGAGGGGGCGAAGAGGTCGTTCGACGATCCTGCGCTGATATTGCTGCACGGATTTTGCGGAAGCTCGGCTTACTGGCGCGACGTGCTGCCGCACCTGGCGGACATCGGCAAAGTGGTCGTTCCCGATCTGAGAGGCCACGGCTCGTCGACGGCCCCGGACGCCGATGTGTACGACATGAACGATTTTGCGGACGACATCGCGGGCTTGCTCGGCGAAATAGCCGAAGAGCGCGCCGTCCTCATCGGCCATTCGCTTGGCGGCTATGTCACGCTGGCTTTTGCGGAGAAATATCCGGACAAGCTGGCCGGCTTCGGTCTGGTCCACTCGACCGCCAATGCCGATTCGGACGCGGCGAAGGCCAACCGGGACAAGGCGGTCGAGACGATAGGCTCGCAAGGGATCGGCGTATTTGCCGACGGGCTCGTACCGAAGCTTTTTGCGCAGTCCCGCGCCGCCGCGATGAAGGAGCAAATCGCTTTCGCGAAGGAGATCGGCCGCGGCACTTCCGCCGCGGGGGCGGCGGCAACCGTGAGGGGAATGAAGGTGCGTCCCGACCGCAACGCGGTCATTTCGAGGGCGGAGGTTCCGGTGCTTCTGCTGGCCGGCAAAGAGGATGGAGTGATTGCGTCGGAAGCGACGTTCGGCGATCATCAATCGGAATCGGTGCACCTCGTTCTCCTGGACGGGAGCGGACACATGGGCATGCTGGAGGAGCCGGAGCGGATGGCGGCCGAAATCCGCGGTTTTGCCGTCCGGCTTCTCAGCGGCTCGGGTGCGCGGGCAGACGTTTAACGATCAAACGCCGTGGCGGCGCATGCGGGAGAGGGCGAAGAAGCGGATGTTTCAAAGGGATTATATGATGAGGATGATCGAACAGGTGACTGAGGCCGTCGGCCGGGTGATGGGCCTGAGACAGCGCAAGGAGCATGTCGAGGCGCTGAAGGCGATCGGGGATTTGTACGATCGCGGGCTTAGGCTGCAGTCCCGCCTCGTCCATACGCTTTCGGATGAGGATCTGGTCAAGCTGCTCACTACGAACGGAGTGGCGGATACGGTCTCGCTGCAGGCGATCGCGCTTATGCTGCGCGAAGAGGGCGGCATTCACGAGGATCGGGGGGCGGAAGCGGAAAGCTGCGCCTGCCGGATCAAATCGCTTGCTTTACATATTCGGCTCACCGCGCTTGATGCGGAAGAGAGTCTGTCCGATCCGGAAAAGGAAGCGGAGGCGCTGCTTGACAAGCTGCGCGATTATGAGCTGTCTCCGTCCCTGAAGCTGTTGATCGCGCAGTGGAGGGAACGGCAGGGAAGGTATGACGAAGCGGAAAACTGGCTGCATGAACGGCTGGAGGACGGAAGCGCCGCGGTGGAGGAAGCCGCCGCTTTCTATGAAAGGCTGCTTCAATTGCCGGACGATCGGCTGTCCGCAGGCGGCTTGCCGCGAGCGGAGGTCGAGCAAGGCCTGGCCGAAATCCGTGAACAAGGAGTGCGGTAGCGAATACCGGAAATCGCTAATCAAACTGTAATTTACTGTCGATAAAAATGATAACATCAATTGTCTCTCAAAACCTATTTATGCTAAGATAGTGTAGAATTATTAACGCTGAAGGTAATCGGGTGACCTAATTGGAATACGTTTTATGGTTGGATTTCGGCTTGTTTCTCGTCATGCTGGTATTGCTACTGTACGTTTTCTTAAACAACACGGTCACTTTACTTCACAAAGTTTATTTGCTTTTTCATTCGCTTCTTATGCTATGGCCATTATGCCAGTTCGCCATCTCGACGGTGAGCGAGCCGGTGTATCAGCTTCTATTTCTTAAGGCTTCTTATGTCGGGCTGGCCATGCTCGGGCTCGGGTGGATGGTCTTTACCATCTTTTTGGCAGGGAAATCTTACTATTTAAACAGACGAACGCTTATATTGCTCTCGGCTCCGACGCTCCTCATGGTGCTCGGTATATTGCTGAACCCCGGCAACTCTTTCGTGGCTCCCCTGAACGGCGGTTATGTCCGGCGCGATTACGGTCCTTTGTTCTGGGTCATGGTCGTCGTGCTTCTTGCCTATGTGGCGCTGTCATTCGTTCTGATCCTGAATACGCTTGGGGGGCGGGTCGCGCCTCGGCATAAAAGGCAGATGAAGATGGCGATGACGGGCATGTCGATTTTGATGGCCTTCGCGCTGGGGGACGTGCTGGTCAACATCGTGCTGGCGTCGATACTTCCCATCATACCGGGCCTGACGTCCGCTGGCATCGTCCTGTCCACCTTCTATTTCGTCGTGGCGATTCAGCGTCACCGCGTATTCGAAATCGTCCGGATCGCCCAATCGAATGTCGTCGACAGCATGTCTACGGGCGTTCTGGTGCTGGACGAGCACGATGTCGTGCTGGAGGCCAACAAAGTGCTTCGCAATTTGCTCGATATTCGGGCAGGCGACCGTTTTACGATCGAGGAGTTTCTGGCGCCGCTGCAGACGGAAGGGTCTATGGAACCGTTTGTTCATGCTTACCGGTCCGATCCGCCGATGCCTGCGCAAATCGAAATCACGCTGGGCGAAGATAACGTTTTCCGCCATGTCGTCGTGCATTGCGAACCGATCGCAGAGCGCTCCAGGCTGGTCGGACGGGTGCTGACCTTTCAGGATGTGAGCGAGCTGCGTCTGCTCGTTGAAGCATCCCGATTCCAGAACGCGGCGCTTCAGGAAAGGAACCGCGCGCTGATCGCGATGCAGGACGAGCTGTATCAGGTCAATCAGAAGCTCGAATACATGGCGATAACGGACGGCCTGACAGGCTGCTTCAACCGCCGTTATTTGATGCAGCAGCTCGAGCACGAGGTGATGACAAACGTCAGATACAACATCCCGTTTGCGATCTTCCTGTTCGATATCGATCTGTTCAAATCCATTAACGATACATACGGCCATCTCGTCGGCGACGAGGTGATCAAGAGCACGGCCGAGGCGGTTAAGCAATCGCTCCGGCGCACCGATATTTTGGCGCGTTACGGAGGCGAGGAATTCACCGTGTATTTGCCGCATACGAACCGTGAGCAGGCGTTCATGCTCGCGGAACGGGTGAAGGAAATCGTATCGTCGAACCGGGTGGCCACCGGGTATGACGACGAGACGGTCGCCGTCACCATCAGCATGGGCGTGCTTACGGTCGAGAGCGGAGAAGGCGCGCGCGTCGACAATCCGAAGATTTATTTGCGGGATTTGTTCGCAAAGGCGGATATCGCGCTGTATGAAGCCAAGAACGGCGGCCGCAACAGAATCGTCGCCGCGGAACCGATTGCCTGAAGGTTTATCTCTCGGGAGGTGTAGGACAATGGCGTGCAAAGGACGCATGGCGGCAGTCGCCTATACGCTTGTGACGGGAACCGTAACGCTGGGGCTCGCGGCTTGGATGAACCGGTCGATGCCGGAGCCGGGAGCGCTGTCTCTGGCCGCGGCGTTCTTCTTGTCCCTCACTCTTCCGGCAGGCTGGTACCTCGGACTTAAGTATGATAAACTCAAACGGAAATCCGATACCGATTGCTTGACCGGCGTCGGCAACCGGGCTTTTATTGTTTCGTGCTTTCCGCGGCTGGCCAGGCAGGCGGGCAAGCGCGATAAGAAAATGTCGGTTTCCATCGTCGATATTAACGATTTCAAAGCGATCAACGATACTTACGGGCATCAGGCAGGCGATCAGGTGCTGCTCATGATAGCGGATTCCCTGCGCGGCTGCGCGGCCAAGGGGGAAATCGTCGCCCGCTGGGGCGGAGACGAATTCCTGCTTGTTTGCCCTTACGGAGCAAGCCGCGGCAGGGTTTCGGTTCGCGATGCGATCGAGAATGCGCTTGAGCGGCTTTCGCTGCGCATCGGCGTTCGTGTATCCGCTGCCGTAGGGACGGCGGTATTTCCCGATCATGGCCGCACCTTGAATGAGTTGGTGCAGGCGGCCGACCAACGGATGTATCATGATAAAGAAGTGCGCAAGTCGGAGAATAAGGAAGGTCACCTAGACGTGCTCCAGGCCTGATCCCTCGCGGCCCATTCGTCAAAGGCGGGAATGACATGAGAAGAGTTCACATCAACTCGGTAAAGGCCGGCGACAAGCTCGCGAGGCCGATACTGAGGGAGAACGGCAATGTCCTTTTGGGAGCCGGAATCGCTTTAAGCGACCGGTTCATCGAAAGGTTAAAAGATATGGGCATTGATATCGTTTATATAGACGAAGGGCATACGTCGGATATTATACCCGACGAGGTCGTGCGCGACGAGACGCGCAAGGCGGCAGTGGAGACGATCTATAAAACGGTCGGCTCCGTCATGGACATGCCGGCCACAAGAGGGCGGGCGGTCGCCCCGGAGATGGGAAGGACATTCCGGTCCGTGTTCGGCCATATCATTCAGGATTTGATCGGCCGCAAGGACGTGATGTACAGCTTGACGAACATTCATGTCGCCGATGCCTATTTATTCAACCATTCCGTCAATGTCGCCATTCTGGCCGGTATTATGGGGATCGCCAAGGGCTACAACCGGAATCAGATCGAGGACCTCGGGGTCGGCGCCCTGCTGTTCGACATCGGCATGACCAAGGTTCCCCGGGAACTGTTGTCCAAATCGATGCCGCTGTCGCCCGATGAACGCATCGTCGTGGAGCGGCATGCGGCGGAAGGCTTCGACATATTGCGCCAGCAGCACGATATTTCGCTGCTGTCCGCTCATTGCGCCTTGCAGCATCATGAGCGCTATGACGGAACGGGATATCCCCGCGGGCTCAAAAAAGGGGAAATCCATGAATATGCCCAGATCGTCGCGATTGCAGACGTCTATGACGCGCTCACTTCGCCGCGCTCTTATCGAAACCGCCACACGCCGTCCGATGCGATCGAATATTTGTTTGCGGCCGGCAACTCCTACTTTGACATCGATCTGATCCAGCTTTTCTGCAAGCATATCTCGATTTATCCGGTCGCCACGACGGTATTGCTGAACACCGGACAAGTGGGCGTCGTTTCAGCGAACAACCCGCTGGCCGTCCATCGGCCGGTCGTGCGCATCCTGCGCGAAGCGGACGGTATGCCGACCGCCTCGCCCTATGAGATCGATTTGAAGAAAGATCTGCATCTCATGGTCGTGAAGGAGCTGTAACGGGCTTCAAATCGCACAAACACGGACGAATATTGCGTCTATACGTATATTCCACGAATAGAGGGCAATTCCTTAAGTAGATTTATAATCTGCGAAGGAATTGCCCTTTTGGCTTTGTAAAGTTTGTGAGGGGACCGGTTACAGATCGCGGCGCAGGGCGCGGAGGACGTCGATCCGGGTCGCCCTCGCGGCCGGACGCAGCCCGGAGAGCACGGCGACGGCCAGGCTGATCGCGACGCTGACAATCGTCAGGACAGCCGGGATATAGGAGAACGTGAAATCCTCCGGCGCATCGGCATCAAGCACCCCGGAGAGCAGCGAGGGCACGAAGGCGTTCACCGCGGCGCTCATGAAGTAGGCGGCGGCGACGCCGATCAGCGCGCCGAGCACGCCGATGCCCGCGCTTTCGATGAGGAAAACGCTCCGGATCGTTCGCGGATGCGCGCCGATCGCTTTCATGATGCCGATGTCCTGGGCCCTTTCGGTCACGGCCATCGTCATCGTATTATAGATGCCGATCGAAGCGATCAGAACGGCGATCGTACCGACGAAGACGAGGCCGATTTTCATGACGGCGAAAATTAAATCCATCTCCTTGATCGAGTCGGCGGCCGAATAAAGGCGATAGCCTTCCGCGCGAAGCTGCTTCGAGATTTTGCCCACGTTCGAGGCATTGTCTGCGTACACGTACACCGTATGCAGCGGAGCTTCGGGCTCCAGCTTGGCGAGATTGGGCATCAAATCCGCGTAGTTGGCGATATCGATCAAGACGCCGGTGTCCTGCATGTACTCGCGCGAAGGGGCCTTCAAGACGCCGACGATCGTAAACGTTTGTTCCCTCTCGCCAAGCATACGCGCTTCTTCCCCGTCTGCCGGGTACTCGATTTCCTTTGATTTGACAACGAGCGGACTGCCGATCAGCGTTTCCGTTGCGGCGCTCTCGCCTGGGCTGCCGGAATTGCCGGAATTGCCGGATTCCCCGGCGCCGGATGCCCCTTGCAGCACTAGCGAGAAGTGATAGCCGACCACGATTTCATCCGGATTTTCGGGCATCCGCCCCGCCGACAGCTCCATCCCGGCCTCCCGCTCGTCCGCGAAATCGACCAGCGTCGCCTGGATGGGAGACGGATTGCCGTCCTTATCGGTCACCGAAGCGTCGTTCAGCCGGAACAAGCCGGTCACCGTCTGTATATGCTCAAGCTCCCGGAACCTGGCCGCATCCGCCCGTCCGATCGGTTGATACTCGTCTCCGATCTTTCTGTCGTACATCTCGATCCGGGTGAGCGACTGCCCGTTCGTGATTTGATCGATCATGCTTTTCTGGAGGCCGTAGGCGACGGACGCGAGCATGATCAGGAACGTGCAGCCCATCGCCGTCGCCAGCACGGTCAGGAACAGGCGGGATTTGTTTTTGGCCATATTTTGCCGGACGAACCGGAAGCGGTCGCGCCATTTCATACGGTTACTCCTCCTTGCGGCGCATGGATGCCGGCTTCCGTGCCGGACGGATGTTCGCCGGAGCGAGCGGAGCCGCCGGTCAGCCGGCCGTCCTCGATCCGCAGCATCCGGTCGGCGATCGCGGCGACATTGTCGTCATGCGTGATAATCAGCTGCGTCAGCCCCCGTTCCCGGTTCAGCTCGCGCAGCAGCTTCAGGAACTGTCCCTCGTTGTCGCTGTCCAGGCTTCCGGTCGGCTCGTCCATCAGCAGCAGCGGCGGATCGAGCACCAAAGCCCGGGCGATGCCTACCCGCTGCTGCTGGCCGCCGGACAGCTCGCCGGGATAGTGATCCGCATAGGCCAGCAGACCGAGCCGGTCAAGCAGCTTTTCGGTCCGTTTGCGCCGGGCGCCGGGCGCCGTCCCCTGCAGCACGAGCGGCAGCTCCGCATTCTCCCAGGCGGTCATGCCGGCAATCAGCTGGAAGCTTTGAAAAACGAAGCCGATCTGCCGCAAGCGAAAATCGGCCCAGCGGCCTTCGGAGTATTCGGTCGTATCTTCGCCGGCGATCCGGATCGTCCCCGCCGTCGGCCGGAGGAAGCCGCCGATAATGTGAAGCAGCGTGGATTTGCCGGAGCCGCTTCGTCCGACGAGGGAAACGATTTCGCCCTTGCGCACCCGGAGGTCGATGTCTTGCAGAACGGGCAGCTGGCGCTCGTTTCCTTTTTTGCCGAGGCGGAAGTGATGGGAAATGCGGGTTAACGTAATCATTCGCTTTCTTCCTTTCGTCGATTCGGTTACTCTAGGAACGAGCGATACCGGGAAAAAGCTTTGTTCGGCGTTTAAGAAATATTCGGATGATAAAGGGGGGTGTCCGGCATGGCGGAACGGCAAAAGTCCGGCGATGCGGGGTCGGGTATCGCTTCCGCGGCGGCGATCGCGGTGCTGCTGATCGTCTCGGCCCTGCGGTACGGCATGTATTTCGATGTGTCGTTCTATCGTTGGGAGACCGCCTTACTGCTCGCAGGCGCCGTCTCCGCCTTGTACCGTTTTTTTTGGTTGATCGGGCTCGGGCGGGCAGCGGCTGGATCGGATGCCGGGGTTGCGGTTCCCGCCGCTTTCGGGCACACGTTAGCCGTGTGGCCGCTGCTGCTGTCGGCGCTGTTCGTGCTCGGGCTGGCATTCGAGCCGGCATCGACGCTCGGAACGTGGAACGGGGCCTTGCGCTGGGCCGCATATGCGGCATTTCTGCATACGCTGGAAACATGGTTTCACGGCGGCCGTTCGCTGCGGCCGTTAACGGCGGCGATCCAGGCGGCTGCGGCCTTTATCGTCTGGGGCTCGCTGGCGGGCTGGCTCGGATGGTTCCGTTTTCCGGATTTTGTGATGGTCAGCGCCGATGAACGGCTGACGGCGGTCGGGGCCCGCTTGAACGGTTATTTTCAATACGCGAATATGTCGGGGGCTGCGTTCGGCACGCTGCTGCTGCTCCAGCTAGTATGGCTGGCGGGGAAACGGCGGTTCGGCGCCGGCGTCATGCCGAGGATTGCCGGGCTGCTTGCGGCTCCCGCCATGACGGCGTTGCTGCTTACCGAGTCGCGCGGGGCATGGCTGGCGGCAGCCGCGGGCTGGGCGGTCGGCCTGTTTTCGCTTCGCCAAGGCGGCCGGCGCGCTTGGATGCTTCACTCCGCGTGGGCGGTGATGGCGGGCGCTGCCGGTTACCGTGCGGTCGTCCGGGCGGCGGGAACAAGCTGGCCCGCGGAAGGCTCGGGAACCGGCATGCCGGCGGTATCGGAAACGATTGTGCTGGTCATCGTGGCGGCTGTCGCATTGATGGGTCATGAGCTGCTTCGGCGGTTGGAGGAGAAAAAAGGGCTGCACTCCGGCTTTGCCGGCTTGCTGTTGACAGGCGTTTCGAGCTTGTCGGCGGTGTATGTGCTGTATCGGACCGTCGGCGCGGAGGCGGCCGCACGGATAACGGGCCGTTACGAGACGGCGGCGGCCCGCCGGTTGTTCTATGAGGACGGCCTGGCGCTGCTGCGGGAATCGCCGTGGACCGGTTATGGCGGAGATGCGTGGCGCACGCTGCATCGGTCCATTCAAAGCCAGCCCTATGTCGGCAACGAGGTGCATAGCGGGTACCTGGACATCGCGCTTAATATCGGGCTGATCGGATTGCTCGTGCTGCTCCTGTTCATCGCGCTGATCGTCATTCGGGTAGGGAGAGCGGAACGCGCGGGCCTGGCGCCGATCTCCGTGCTGCTCCTCCACCCGGCCGTCGATCTGGACATGTCGTTCGGCTTCTATTGGCTGCTGCTGCTCAGCCTGGCCGTGCGGTTCGGCGGTCGGGGGGACAACGGGGCAGGCGCGGCGGAAGGCGGCGGCATCGTCACCGCTGCGGCGCATGGGGTTGGTACGGCGGCGGCGGACGATGCGAGCTTCGGCTGGGCGAGGCTTGCGCGGCCAGGCAATGTGCGTGTGGAAGCGAGTGATGCGCGGTCGGGCGGGTTGGCGGCGGAAAAGGTCGACGCGCGGCAGCCGCCTCGCGCGGCCCGTGCAGCCGGCGCGGTCCGCGCC